>DAOOIT010000018.1:0-30304 GCA_035384565.1 Planctomycetota bacterium
CCCAGGGCGTTGCCCTGGGCTATCCCATGCGAGCCCTTCAGGCTCCAGAGACAATTGCCCTGCCTACAATTCCGGCCCGCACCCGCAGCCACACTCGCACTTGACTGGCAACGGAGGCCGGTGTAAACTAACGCCGGCGCTCCGCGGGGCGGGGCAATCCGAGGAGCGGGCAAGGGGGATCTCCGACGCATGCGAGGGCCGGGCTATTCTGCCGCGTCGGACCTCTCGGAGCACCCCGGCACAGCGAATCGATCCGAGGTCTGTCTGAACACCCTTGGGCGGAACTCCTAGGGATCGCTCATGCCGCGGCCGAATCTCAAGGGATACGAACTGCTCGAGCTGGTGGGCAACGGCGCCGGCAGCGTGGTCTACAAGGCGCGCGAGCTGGCCACCGGCAACCTGTGCGCCATTAAGCACGTGACCCGCAAGACCATTGCCGGCATCGAGCAGGCCCGCCGCGACGTGCGCAGCGGCTCGCGCCGCCTCGGCAGCTACGCCCGCCTCAATTACCGCGGCTTCTTCGATCAGATCCGCAACGAGTACCGCATCCTGCGCACCCTCGAGAGGGACAGCTACTCCCCCCACATCGTGCGCGCCGACGCCCTCGTGACCCTCCGCCGCTTCCTTCGCCTCCACGGCTACGATCTCATCATGGAGTTCGTCGAGGGCGTGAGCCTGCGCGAGAAGTGGGACTACGAGATGACCGACCTCATCCGCTTCTACCGCGAGGCCGCCATGGCCCTGGCCTACCTGCACGGCCACCGCATCCTGCACACGGACATGAAGCCGCACCACCTCTTCATCACGCGCGACCGGCACGTGAAGGTGATTGACTTCGGCCTCGCCCGCTTCTTCGACGACCCGCCCGGCCGCATCCAGGGCACCGCCGAGTTCATGGCCTACGAGCAGGTCAAGGGCCTGCCCATGGACCCGCGCACCGACGTCTACGGCCTCGGCGCGACCATGTACTTCATCCTCACCGGCCAGCCCAACCGGCCGGCCCTGGGCGGAATGGCCGGCGGCGCGGGCCTCACCGTCGGCTTCGCGGGACGCGCCGCCAGCGTGCGCGACAAGAACCCCAAGTGCCCGCCCGGCCTCGAGGAGATCATTCTCCAGTCGTGCGAGCGACGCCCCGAGAAGCGCCCCTCCTCGATGACCGAGGTGATCCGGCGCCTCGACCTTCTCTGAGCCCCTCCGCCAGAAGCGACAGCGCGCGGCGCAGCTCGCCCCGCTCGGCCTGGCTCAGCCGCTGCCCCCCATACCGCACCCGGTAGAAGGCCGCCACCACCGCCTCCGCCGGCGCGTAGAGCGCCCCGCCCGACGCAATGGCCGCCCGCACGAACTCCAGGGGCGTGACGCCCGGCGCGCGGTGCAGCCCCCCGCGCGCCAGCAGCGCCTCGAGCGCACGGTAGAACGCCACCGGCGACCGGCCGCCCGCGCCCGGCGCGCCGGCGGCCCGGCGCCGCCGCGCCACCGCGCGGGCCAGAAACACCGCGCCTCCCCCCAGCACCAGGAGAATCCCCACCACGGCCAGCCCGCCCACGACGGAGCCGCGGCCCGTCTCCACCGCGAACCACTCGCCTCCCCACAGCGGCAGCGCGTCCGAGAGGCGCGAGAGCAGGCCCGTCATTGCCCGCATCAGGTCGCGCTGCTCCTCGCTCGAGTAGTTCACCACGTAGGAGTTCCACACGAGGCGCAGGTGGGCGAATCGGCGGTCGAGCCCCGCAAACCACCCCGTGGCCGGCGCCGGCATGGCCTCGCCCAGGGGCGTGGGGTCGAACGGCCAGAAGTCGCGGATGGACGGCACATAGACCTCCACCCACGCGTGCGCGTTCCGCTGGCGCACGATGTAGAACTGCCCGAACTCGTTCCACTCGCCGCCGCTGAAGCCCGTGGCCACCCGCGCCGGAATGCCCAGCGTGCGCAGCAGCACGGCCATGGCCGACGCGAAATGCTCGCAGTGCCCGCGCCGCACGCGGAACAGGAAGTCCTCTACAGGGTCCACGCCCTCGCGGCTGCGCCACTGGTTGAGCGAGTAGTCGTAGTGGCCCTTCAGGTAGGCTTCCACGGCGCGCGCCCGGTCGAACCAGGCCGCGTCCGGAATCCCGGCCACGATCTTCTCGGCCAGGGCGCGCACCCGCGGCGTCAACGTGCCGGGAAGCTGGAGGCAAGGCAACAACTCGCGCGCCTCGCGGCGCCCGAGCGCCCGCGTCTCGCGGAGCTTCGCCGCGTCCCACGCGGGAATGCGCGACACCGCCAGGTAGCGCAGGCTCACCGCGCTGCCCCGCGGCGAGCTGGCGGTGCGGCTCGCCTGGTGCCAGAACACCGCGTCGAGGTTCGGCGTGGCCGTCTTCAGCGCCACGAGTTGCGGCAGGAAGAAGAGCATCCGCGTGCTCACCGGCTCGAGGGTCACCTCCTGGGCGACCATCCGGCCGGGAAACGGGCGAACGAAGGGGCGGAAGCCGCGGTCGCTGCCCAGGGGCTGGTAGCTGGCCTCCTTGATGTAATCGGCGTTGGACCACGAGGCATTCTCATAGGTGTCGTGCGCCGTGGCCCGCCAGCGCAGCGGCAAGCCCGCGCCATCGGTCGGTTGCCCATCCACCAGCAGCCGCACCGCCATCACCGCCTCGGGGTTCTCCAGGATGCGCCCCAGGTCGCCGAACTGGATGCGGTCGCTGAACCCCATGAGCGTGGGGCCGCGTTGCACGGGCCGCAACTGGAAGAGCTGGATGCCGAACCGGGGGAAGTACAGGAAGACCCCGATGGTGAGCGCGAACCCCGCCGCCGCCACGCCGGCGGCCATCGCCAGCACGCGGCCGCCGATCCGCACCTGGGCCGCCTGGCTTGCGGGCGCTCCGCTCCGCTCGACCTCCCCGCGCAGGTTGAGCAGCAGCAGCGTGGCCACGCTGGCAGGCAGATAAAGCAGGAAGCACACGCCAAACGCCAGGTCCACGCTGAGAATGGCGGCCAGCATCATCTGCACGAAGCTCAGGATGCAGACCATTCCGTAGTTCCGGCTGCTGCGCTCCTGGCCGAGAAACAAGAGTTGGGTGAGGATGAGGAAGTGGCCGCCGGGCACCAACACGGCGCCGGTGCCCAGCACCTCGGCGCCGATGCCGTTGGCGGCGGCGACGATGGCCAGGGTGGCCAGCCCGCGGCTCAGTCGCCACGAGGGCCACAGCACGCCAGCAACCGCGCACGCGCCGAGCCCCCCGAGGCCGACCAGCAGCCAGGCGGGCGAGCCCAACGCCAGGCCCAGCGCCGCCAACCCCGTGCCTCCCATCACGAGCACGGCGACGCGAAGCGAGCGCTCAAGGGACATGACAGGCTCACCACTCGATGCGTGGCAGGGACTTCGCCGGCTCCTCGCGGGCGACGCGGACCGCCAGCGGGCGGCTCGACTTGGGCAGGATGAAGCTCACCGTGCCCTCCTCGGCCCTCACCGTGCTCTCGCTCATGGCCTTCCCCTCCACCGCGTCCCACACCTCGACGCGGAACGCGCCGCCCAGCAGGCCGCGGAGACGCACGGGGCGCTCGGCGAAGAGCAGCGGGCGCTCGGCCAGCTCGGGCCGCAGAATGCGCGCCTCGTCGTAGACGAACAGGAACGCCTCGGACGGGGCCACCATCGCCTGGAGGCTCGCCACGCCCGCGGCCTCGCCCTGGGCGCTGGCGTCGCCCAGGCGCACCTGGGAGGCGATGAACTCGTAGTTCTTCCCGCGTCGATCCTGGCCTGCCGCGAACCGGGACAGCGCGGCCCAGTGCGGGTAGAGCTGATTCTTGTCCACGAAGGTATCCCACCACCAGGGCATCGCGTTGCCGGCGAAGGGCATGGTGAAGGCGAGCCAGAGGCCCGCGTGCAGGTGCACGCCGCGCGTGTCGCCGAGATCGTCGGCGGGCTTGACGCCAGCAGAAAACTCCCCGATGAACATCGGCTTGCGCAGCTTGCGGTAGGTGAGGTACGCGCTCTGGAACTGACGGGCCAGGTCGCGCGTGTAGAGGTGGATGGGGATGAAGTCGATCTCGGGCAGCTCGAAGAGCGCCGTGTGGCGGCCCGGGGTGCACACGCTGGTGGTGATCAGGTGCCCGTGGCCGTCCGCCTTCCTCAGGTGCGCGGCCATTTCGCGGTGCCAGGCCACCAGGTCGCTCTCGCGGTCGCACTTGGCCAGGTCGGCCTCGTTCCACAGTTCCCAGGCGAAGAGGGCCGTCGAACTGCCCCAGCGCGCCGCCACGTACTCGAGGAAGCGCTTGTGCAGGTCCTTGGCCTTGCCGTCGGTGAAGAAGTCGCTGGCGAAGGCGCAGGGCCCCCCGTTCGCCGCATTGTAGGGGTTCTTGTCCCACGAGGCGTCTTGCATGCCGTGGTAGCGCAGCACGAGTTGCACGTAGATGCCGCGGTCCCTGCACTGCTCCAGGAGCGAGTCGAGGGCTTTGGCCACCTGGAGGTCGTATTTCCCGGCCTCCTGGGGGTCCTCGAGCTGGAGGTTCCAGGGGCAGAGCCACACTCGAATGTAGTTGCCGCCGTACTTCTGGATCGCGGTAAGGTAATGGTCGTAGTTGGAGGCCCAACAGACGTTCTGGCCCAGGGGATAGTAGAAGCGGCCGTCGTCGAACTCGAAGTACTGCGGGTCGCTCTTGGAGATGCGAATGAAGCCGGGCCGCGCTGCGGCGCCGGCGTCCTGCTGACGGCACAGGAACTGGTAGGTCTTCGAGGTCGTCTCGCCGCCGGCATCCTTGACGGTGACGTCGTAGCGCCACAGCCCGACCTCGGTGGGGGTGAACCGGAGGCGCCAGAGGGGTTTGCCGCTGGCCTCGTCGGTGTCGTAGACGAACCCCTTCACTTCGGTGCGCTTCCCCGACGGGGCGAGGAACGAGGCGAAGAGGTCCACCTCGGACCGGTCGAAGAAGTTCTGGTAGGTGGCGTTGAACGCGATGGCGAGTTCGAGGGTCTCGAAGCGCTCGACGGTCTGCGCGGAGGCCGTGAGGGTGCGGAGCGTGGGCCGCGAACTCGCACCGATCTGGTCGGCGGGACGGTCGAAGCGCAGGTTGTCCACGTGGACCGTGCCCTCCTTCTCGGCGCGTTCGCGGAAGATGAGGCTCACGCGGGTCACACGGTCGCGGCTCCAGGACCAGGACGTGCCCCACGGCCCCTTCTCGGCAAGCGAGAGGTCGGCCAGAGCGAAGGTGACGTCACGGTTCCAGCCGTTGGCGAGCGGCGTTGGCGGGGTGGTGAAGAGCGAGGCGTCGTAGCCGGCGCGAAGGCCCAGCACGAGGTCCAGCGGCCCGCCCTCGTTGTAGACGTCCGCGCGGAAGGTCGTCGCGTTGGTGAGGTCGAGTTTCACCTCGCGGCGCAGCTCGAAGTTGCCCTTGCCGAATGCTTTCCAGGCCGCCTTGAGAGCTTTCTGGCCTTCTGAGACCCGCTCGTCCGACAGCGAGAGCGTGGCGTGGTCGGCCGCGCTCTCCACGGCCCATGCGTTCGCCTCCTCGAACCCATCGAAGAGGTGGAAGGCCGTGGCCGTCTCGCCCAGCGGCTCCTCCACCCTCGGGGCCGTGTCGGACGCAGCCGCGCCGGAACCCGTGCCGCCCAGGTCCGGGCCGCGCCCGAGGTCCCAGGCCGGCGCGCCGGACTGATCATACGTGCCTCTGGCCGAGGGGGCCGAGGGGGAGGTCGTCCCCGTGCCGGGCCGCCACGGGGCGTGGCCCTCTGCGTCCATGCTCGTGTCTTCGGAGGCGCCGCGGGCCGAGGTCTCCGTGCCGTAGTCGGCGGCGGATGGGGCGGTGGCGTCTGCCGGCCTGGGCGGCTCGGCGGCCCTGGGTGCCGCCGGCGTGGCCGGGGCTGATGTCGAAGCGGTCGCCGCCTTGCCTGGCTCGTCCGTCCGAGCGGCCTTGGCGGCATCCTCCCTCCCGAAGCGGGGCGAGGTGCGGCCCACCCAGAAGGCGCCCAGCGTCACCAGAAGGGCCATGAACAACCAGAAGGCAGACGCCCTCCGACTCATTCGGCAAGCCTCCAAACCTGGGGAGTCCGTCTGTCAGCGCCCGCGAGGCCACGGGGCCTGGCTGCCTCTATTCTAGCCCGGATCCCACGGGTTTGCAATCTTCCCGCGCCGAGGGCTCCTCGAGCAAACGACGCGGAACCTTTTCGGACGGCGCCTTGTAGTATGCTTGGGGGAGACACCACGCTGACGAAAGGAAAGGAAGCGAAGCAATGAGCGCGAAGTCGGCTGCCGTGGTTGCCCTGGCGCTGTCGGCCGCTGTCTCGTTCACCGGCGAACCCGCCGAGCCGACCACCCTCGAGAAGCTCGTGCCCGCCGATGCAGTGGCCCTCGTGCAAGCCACGGATGTGGGCAGGCTGGCCGCGGCCTTCGACCAGAGCGCCCTGGCTGAGGCCGTGAAGGCGTCGCGACTGTTGAGCTACCTCCGCACGGCGGGAGGCGCCGCCGCCGACTTTGCGGCCACGCTGCTCTCAGGTCTGCCCGCCGCCGAGTTCCGCGCGTGCCTGGGCTCGCACGCGGCCCTCGCGCTCCTGGACTTCACGGACGCGGCCGACCTGCGCCAGCGGGTGCCACTCGTGCTTCTGGCCGAGATGGCCGACGCGAAACGAATGGAGGGGCAACTCCTTGCACAACTCCAGCTCCTGGGCCTCCTGCGCGGCGACATCGCCATCACACGGCAGGAGCAGGCGGGAGCCACGGTGCACGAGCTGGGTCTGCCCAACGGCGCCCGCCTTGCATTCGCTTTCCGGGACGGCGTGCTCATCGCGGGCGGACACGAGGGGGTGAGCGCCCTTCTCGCCACGCTCGCTGCTGGCAAGCCGCGCCTCGTGGCCGACCCCACCTATCAGGCCGTTCGCCAGGGGCTGGCCACGCCGGCGGGCCTGGTCGCCTACGCGAACCTGCGGGCACTGCTTCAGCGGCTCGCCCCGGGGGCCGACCCCGCACAGATCAGGCCGCTACAGGTCTTGGGCATCGGGGGCGCACAGGCCGTGGGCCTGGCCATGGACTTCAGCGGGCGCCAGCTCCGCGAGAGGCTGTTCCTCCGCCTCGAAGGCCCGCCGGCCGGGCTCCTGCGCCTGCTCACGGCCGGCGAGCCGGCCGCAACAGCCGCGGGCCAGTTCGTGCCGCAGGGCTACACCGCCGTCCTCTCCATGGCCGCGCGCGATGTGGGCCTCTGGGACCGCCTCCGCACCGCGCTGATGGACATCCAGGGCCCCGCCGCCGCCGACTTCCTGGAGACGGTGGGCACTCACCTCGAACAGCAGCTCGGCATCCATCCGAAGAAAGGCCTCTTCGACACGCTCGGCGATGAGCTGTTCCTGGCCATAGACCTCACCCAGTTGCCGAAGTTCTACGGCGCCGGCCACCAGCCGAAGCCGCAGGAGGTGCCGCTCCTGCTCGGCGCGCGCCTCCGCGACGAGGCCACGCTGAAGGAGACCTCCGACCGCATCGCCGGCAACCAGCCGCTCTGGGAGAAGGGCATCCAGCGCACCGCGACCCACTACGACGGCACCAGCGTCTACACGTTCCGCCTGCCGATGAACCCCGAGTTGCGCCTCTCGCACGCCGTAGTCAAGGACCGGTTCCTCTTCTCGCTGCGGCCCGACCCCATCGTCGCGGCCTTGACCGCGCACAAAGCGGGCAAGGTGTTCGCCCCAGCAGAGTCGGCGCCCGCCCACCTCACGCTCCAGGTCAACGACGCCCAGCTCCTCGCCGCCATCCTGGCCTGCATCCGCAGCGACCTGCCCGAGGCCGCGGCGCCGCTGCTCTCCGAGGCCGACAAGGTCTTCGCCAGCCTCCACGGCTACCGCGCCACCCTGCGCCGCCAGCCCGACGGCGTGGCGTTCGAGGCCTGCTCCGACATTGGCACTGCGGGAACTCTCCTCGCCGCCCTGCTGATGTTCGATCAGGGCAACGCCATCATCGCCCGGCGCGTGGAGTCCGACTTCGACCAGATCGGCGCGGCCCTGGAAGCCTACCGAGCGAAGCGCGGAGCGTATCCCGAGACCCTGGACCAGCTCGTGCCCGATTTCCTCCCCGCCCTGGCCAACGACCGCTTCGAGCCGGCCCGCCCCTATGGCTACAGTCGCGGCCGCCCAGGGGCCGACGGCCAGTTCCCCGATGCCTGGCTCCTCACCAGCGTCGGCCCCGACAAGCGCCCCGACATCCCCGTCGAGCAGTTCGACCCGCCCGTCTGGTCGGCCCGACGCCACACGCAGGACCCCGAGGAGATCGAGCGGATCAAGCGCGTCGTCTACCGCTTCCGCCCCGAGCAGTTCCCCGACGAGCGCAAGAACGACGACGAGGGCGACCTGGTGCGCATGGGCGGCAAGGGCCTCGCCGCGCAGCCCCAGGCCCCCGCGCCCCCGCCCGCCAGAAAGGATGGCGCTACAAAACGCGAGGACTTTTGATATAATCGGGCGCGGGAAGCGTTGGGCTTCCCATCCGTTCACCCCGGCTGTGCGCGAGGAAGCCGATGGACCCCAACGTCCGCGACCGCGAGACCGTGGAGACCACGAGCCCCGCCGAGAGGGCCAACCGCGCCTGGCTCTGCGTCTTCGTAGGCGCGGCGGCCATCGTCCTGCTCGCGGGGGGACTTGCGCTCGCGCTGTCGCCGGCGCTCCGTGCGCGTCTGCTCGGCCGCGGGGCCGCCACCGTGCCCTTGCGCGTGACCTCCACGCCCGAGGGCGCCGAGGTCTTCATTGACGACCACCTCGTGGGCACCACGCCCCTGACCGCACAGGTGACCTCCGGCCCCCACCGCGTGCGCCTGGTGCGCCGCGGCCACAGGCCCTGGCACGAGGAGGTGGATGCGGCCATCACGCCCCAAGTGGCCCCCACGCTGGCCAGCGTGAGGCTCGCCAGGCTCCTCATCGAATCCGAGCCCGACCGCGCCGAGGTGCTCCTCAACGAGGAACGGCGCGGCACCACTCCCCTCGAGATCGCCGACATCGAGGCGGGCACCCATACGCTCCGGGTGGTGAAGGATCCGCTCTACCAGCCGGCCACCCAGCACATCGAGCTCAAGGAGGGCGAGACGCGCCGCATCGTGGTGCACCTGGAGTCGGGCCTCGAGCGCCTCTACGAGGAGCGGATCAAGAAGACGCCCGGCAAGCTGAGCAACTACACCGAGCTGCTGCACCTGCACCTGCTCAACGAGGCGGGGGCGAAGGCCGCCTCCGTCGTGGCTCAGGCGGCCGCCGACCTCAAGAGCGACGAGGTGACGCCCACCGAACTGGGCCAATTCTTCCAGGAGGTCCGCAAGCTCGTCAAAGGCCAGGCGGCCGCCCTCGACGCGGCCAGCCGCGACCAGCTCTTCGCCGCCCTGGCCGGGCTGCTCGAGAAACTCGTCCTCGCCGCTCCCGCCGAATACCCCCGCTACAGCGACCTCGTCGTCCTCCTCTCCCAGGCCGAGCGCTTCGACGACATCTACAAGATCTGCGAGAAAACCGTCGCCCTGCCCACCGGCGGCGGCCTGGTGCACTACTACGTCGCCACCGCCTGCCTCGGCGTGGGCGAGACCACCAGCGCCATTCGCCTGCTCGAACGCGCGGTCCAGCTCAAGCCCGCGCTCTACACGGCCCGCCTCTCGCTCGCCTCCGCCTACCACCGCGCCGAGCGGCTCGACGACGCCCTCCGCCAGTACACCGAGGCCGAGAAGGCCATCGCCAGTGCTGCGCCCTACTACCAGGGCACGCTGCACGTGGGCATCGCCCGCCTCATGGTCTCGCGCAAGGACATTCCCGCCGCCATCGAGCGGTTCAAGAAGGCCATCGCCATCGAGGCCCCGCCCGCCTACCAGTGCCAGTGGCGGCTCCAGTTCGCCGAGCTCCTTCTCGAGCAAGGCAAGAAGAGCGAAGCCACCGAACAGTACAACGCCATCCTCAAGCTCGGCCCCGAGACCGACGCCGGCTACACCGCCCGCCGTGCCCTCCGCCGCCTCGGCGACAAATAGGGCTCATCAGAGTTTGGCGATCCTGACGTAGCAGCCGCTGGGGAGCCTGGGACGGCGCCTGCGGCGCCGGCGAGACCTCACCATAACCCTCTATGCCGCAACGCCTTATGCCCTCCGGCCACCCCCGCCCTCATACTTGCTCATCCCGCAGATGAGCGAATATGGCCGGAACCGCGAGAATCGCCCATTCTCGCCCATCTACCCATGCTGTATCACTCTCCCCCTCACGGGGTTGATACAGCATGGGCAGGCGGCGCCCGCCGGCCGCGGGCGCGGGCCGGAATCGTAGCTCGTCTTTGATGCAGGAATCCGTGGAACAGGGGGACGGCCCGCTGCGAAGGTAGCCGCGAGCGTCCCGCTTGCGGCCGCTCTTCCCCGTCCTTACGCTCTGCTCCCCTTTCTCGTCCCTACGCTCTGCGTGGGGACGGGCCTCTTGGCCGCTCCGCGGCCTCCTTCTCTTCGGGTAAGACTGGACGCGGGAGCGTCCGGACCACGGCCCCCACGCGGAGCGCAGCGCGAACAGCGCGAACAGCGAACAGTGCCAGGCACCGCATGGAGACGTAAGATACCAGGTATGCGTGTGTTACGACATGCTATGTCATTTAGGTCGCCGGTCAGCCCTTCAACCCCGTGCCCGTGACACCCTCGATGAAGCGTCGCTGGGCCACCAGGTAGAGGAACACGACAGGCAGGATGGTGAAGGTGGAGGCGGCCATCAACAGGTTGAAGCCCTCCTTCTCCTCGCGGACCATGTACGAGAGGGCCACCTGGAGCACAGGCGCCTCGTCGGGCGTGTTGACCACGAGCGGCCAGAGGAGCGAGTTCCAGCTCCCCAGGAAGCTGAACAGCCCGGCCGTGACCAGGGCGGGCATCACCATCGGCGCGCCAATGCGCCACATGAACTGCCAGTGCCCGCAGCCGTCCAGCACGGCCGCGTCGTAGTAGTCCTGCGGCATCTGGCGGAAGAACTGGGTGACGAGGAAGATGGAGAACACGTTGGCGCTCCAGGGCACGATGAGCGCGCCGAAGGCGCCCAGGGTGTTGGCCGCGGGCAGCGCGCCCTGCCCGAGCAGCCCAGTCATCGCGTCGCGGAGCGCCTGCTTCATCGCGGTGACGAGCATGAAGTTCGGCACCAGCACGACCTCGAACGGCACCATCATCGTGGCCAGGAAGACGACGAAGAGCGCCCGCCGCCCGACGAAGCGGATCCGCGCGAAGGCGTAGCCGGCGAGCAGCGATGTGACGACGACCGCCACGGTCACCAGGGCCGACACCATGAGGGTGTTGAAGAAGCACGTGGCGAACGAGGGCTCCATCTCGTGCCAGGCGCGCGCGAAGTTGCCCCAGTGCCACTGCCACGGCGCGCCCGAGGGGAAGAGCCGCGGCGTGCCGCGGGCCTCCGCCTCGCTCTTCAGCGCGGTCATTAGCATCCACAGGAACGGAAACGCCACCAGCCCCGCGCCGGAGGCGAGCACGGCGTGAGTGAGCAAGGCGCGAAGCCGCCTTGCGGAGTGCGGAGTGCGGAGTGCGGAGTGCGAACTGCTCACTGCTCCCAAGCCCTTTCATGACGCGTCACGATCTTCTTTTCTCCTTCTCACGCGTCTGGCGCGGCTTCAGCCCGCACACGCCACCAGTTGCCCCGTCCTCAGGCTCTCGTGCGCCGCGACGGCGATCTTCGTCGTCTCGCGCGCCTCGCGGCCGTCCACATACTTGCCCGCGAGCTGCTCCATCGAGCCGCCGCGGAGCAGGAAGTTGATGTTGTGCGCGAAGTCGGCGATGGATTCGATGCCATAGCCGCTCCAGCGGGTCGAGCCGTCCTTATCGCGCTCTTCGAGGAAGAAGCCGAGGTTCCAGGTCTGCTGGCCGTCGGCGGCGGTGCAGGCCTCGGCGCCGCGGTTCTGCGAATCCACCTCGATCACGCCCTCGGTGCCCACGATGCGGATGCCCTGGTTGACGATCGCCTCGAAGCGGTCGGGCAGCACCCACGAGGTGTCCACGGCGAACGTCGAGCCGTCGTCGAAGGTGATTCGGGCGTTCACGCAATCCCAGGCGTCAATGCCCAGGCTGGCGAGTTTCCTCTTCGCGCCGGCTGCGAACACGCTGACGCCGCGGGCCCGCGTGCAGAAGCGGATGAGGTCCACCATGTGCACGCCGAGGAACCAGAAGGGCGAGCTCTGCGGCGCCCAGTGGGGGAACCAGTCGCGCGGCACCTCGATGCGGTCCTCCATCCAGGCGTAGCCGTAGAGCGGCTGGCCGATGGCGCCGGCGGCCACGCGGGCCGCCATCTGGCGGTGATAGGGGTCGAAACGCTTGTGGAAGTCCACCTGGAGGATGCGGCCCGCCTGGTCGGCCGCCGCGATCATCTCGTCGCAGCCCTCCACCGTGACGTCGAGCGGCTTCTCGACAAGCACGTGCTTGCCCGCCTTCAGGCAGGCGACCACGAAGCGGCGGTGCAGGTGGTCGGGCGTCACCACGGTCACGCCGTCGAGGTCCTCCTTCGCCAGCATCTCGTCGTAGCTCGTGTAGCCCTTGACGCCGTAGACCTGGCGGCGCTGGGCGAGGAGGTTCTCGTTGATGTCGCACAGGGCGACGAGTTGGGCGTGGCCGTCGCGCTCCAGTTGCGTGAAGGCGCGCAGGTGCATCTCGCCGAACTTGCCGCCGCCGATGATTCCTATCCGGGCGGTTCTACTGCGTTCTGGCACGCCGTGTCTCCTGATGCAGCGCTCTCGCAGAGGCAGCCGCGTGATGCGTGATACGTGATGCGTGAGAAGAGAAGACCAGGCTCGGCCTTCCTCCTGCCTTCTCACGTATCACGTATCACGCATCACGTATCACTCGTCACCTACCACGCATCACGCATCGCGCGGCCTTGGCTCATACGTGAGCGCGAACCGGGCAATCGCCTTCGCCGCCGCCACGAGATCGGCCACGCGCACCTGCTCCTGGGCCGAGTGCGCGTGCTCGAGCGCGCCCGCGCCGAACGTCAGGACGTCGCTATCGGGGTACTCGCGCGCGAAGATGCGCGCGTCGCAACTCACGTCCCAGCCCCGAAGCGGCTCCTCGACGGGGATGCCCACGGCGCGAACGCAATCCGCGAAGGCCCGCACGGCGGGACGGCTCGGGTCGCGGGCGAAGGCATCGTTGTGCAGCTTGTCGAAGGTCATGGTGGCGACCCGCGGGTCAAAGGCGACGCCGTGCCCGCGGCAGTAGGCCTCGGCGGCCCGGGCGACGGCCTGCCGCATGCGAGCAGTGACCTGTTCGAGCGTGTGCGTGGGCAGAAAGCCCTGGCCGCCCTCCAGGGCAAGCGCCGCGGGCGAGGCAGGAAGGGGATGAATGGATGAGTGAATGGGTGGATGAATGGAAGGGCAGCGAAGGCCCGCAATCCCGTATCCCTTCTCCTTCATCCATTCATCCACTCCCCCACTCATCCTCGTTTGCTCGAGGGAGAACCCCTTGACCTCGAGCGCCACCTCCTCCTCTAGAGCGCGAATGACGTATGCCGCCTTCGTGATCGCGTCGTCGCAGCGGAGGATGGCGCCCATGTGGCCCGCTTTGCCGTGGAGGACCAGGTGCGCTGCGTTGCCCGAGGCGGTCAGGTCGTAATGGTGGTCCACCTTCGGCTTGCCGGTTTCGGGATCAGGCTCCTTCGTCTTGTCGCCATACGCAGCGCAATAGGCGGCGAGGGCCTGGTCCACGACGGCTCGCAGGCGGCTCGCGTCGCCGCTGAAGGCGAAGCCCAGCTCGACGTGGTCGTTGACGGCCGACGGGTGTTTGCCCCAGGGGCCGAGGATGCCGTGGCACGTCTGCACGGGGCGATGGGGGAAGAGCGGGTGCGTGCTCTCGGCCTTAAGCGCCGCGCCCTCCCTCTCCAGGCCCAGCACGCAGGCCGCGGCCAGGCCCACGAGGTCGAGGCCCGGCGCGGCGGAGCCATCGAGATCAAGCCGGTACCACACGGCCCCGCGATTGCCGGGGTGAACGGCCAGGTTCGTGGCCTCCAGCACCACCATCGCGTCGAAGGCGAACCGGCGGTCGAGCGCGAGCGACAGGCTGCCGTTGCCGCCCGGCTCCTCATCTATGGCGAATTCGAGCAACAGGTCGGCGGGCGGGATCAAGCCGCACATCCAGCGGGCGTGCTCGATGAGGTAGAGGGCGAAGAGCATCGCCGCGCACTGCCCCTTGTCATCGCAGGCGCCGCGGCCGAACACCACACCGCCCTCTGTGGGCGGGACGTCCCCGTCCCGCGAATCGCGGCCTGGAGACGCGCCGCCCACCACGCGCGGCTCGAGGTAGGGCGCCACCACATCCACGTGGGCGTTGAAGGCCAGCACGCCCCTGCCCTGCCCCGGCACGCGGACCACGAGGTTGCTTCTGCCCTTGTAGGCATCGGCTGCCCCGAGGCCATCGGGCCGCTCGGAGGTCTTGGTATAGTGGGCGGGCGTGTAGTAGGGGTGCGACTCGATCCGCGGGTCAATCGGCACGCGCTCCACACCCTCCGATGTGCCGAGAAACGTCTCGACCGCCTGGGCGCACAGGTCGAGCACCTGTTCCTCGTGCCGCTGCACACGTTCGAGGTCCGGCCCCACCGTGGTGTCCACAGCCATCAGGTGGGTGAGCAGGTGGACGATGGAGTTCTGAACCTTCGGGTCGTCGGCCACGCGAAGCACGTCGTCAAGGGTGTGGGCCATAGCAGAGCCTCTCCTGGCAGCGGGACGCATTATAGCCCCGTCGGCTGATTCCGATCAAGGCCAGCAGGGGCACGTGCCACCAGGACGGACAGGAAGGACAGGACCTGCGCTCTCCCGCTCTCCCGAGGGCCCGGCAGGTCTATCGGTCCCACCCGTCCTATCCGTCCTACCCGTCCCGTAGGCCCTGCCGGCGGCGGTCTGCGGAACTTGACACGCGCGGGCGAGCGGGTAAACTGGGACGGGCCGAATGGCGTCCCCCGGAATCCCTCACTTGGAGGCTGTGACCATGGCGAAGTATGCACTCGGCGTTGACTTCGGCACCGAGTCGGCCCGAGCGCTGCTGGTGGACGTGGCCACGGGCCGCGAGGTGGCCACCCACGTGGCCAAGTACCCGCACGGCGTGATTGACGAGGCCCTGCCCACCGGCCCGAAGCTGGGCAAGGACTGGGCGCTCCAATCGCCCGACGACTGGCTCCTCACCCTCACCCAGAGCGTGCGGGCCACGATGAAGGCCTCGAAGGTGCGCCCCGACGACGTGATCGGCATCGGCATAGACTTCACGGCCTGCACCATGCTGCCCGTGGCGGCGGACGGCACGCCGCTGTGCAAGATGGCGAAGCACGCGAAGAACCCGAATGCGTGGCCGAAGCTGTGGAAGCACCACGCGGCCCAAGCCCAGGCGGACCGCATCAACGAAACCGCGCGGCGCATGGGCTGCGACTTCCTCGACCGCTACGGCGGCAAGCTCTCGAGCGAATGGATGTTCGCCAAGAGCCTCCAGATCCTCGAGGAAGCGCCCGCCATCTACCACGAAGCCGCGCGCCTCATCGAGGGCGCCGACTGGGTGGTGTGGCAGATGACCGGCAACGAGCGCCGCAACGCCTGCACCGCGGGCTACAAGGCCGCCTTCGAGCCCAAGACCCGCACCTATCCCCCCAAGGAGTTCTTCGCCGCCGTCAATCCCGCCTGGGCCAACCTGGTCGAGGAGAAGCTCTCGACCGACATCTACCCCCAGGGCGCCGTGGCGGGCGGCCTCACGCCCGCGATGGCGAAGACCCTCGGCCTCCGGGCCGGCACGCCCGTCGCCGTGGCGAACGTGGACGCCCACGTGGCCGTGCCCGCCGCCACGATCACCAGCCCCGCCAAGATGCTGATGATCATGGGCACCAGCATCTGCCACATGGTCCTCGGCACCGAGCCGCGCAAGGTCGAGGGCATGTGCGGCTACGTGTGGGAGGGCATCATCCCGGGCTACTACGGCTTCGAGGCCGGCCAGAGCGGCGCCGGCGATATCCTCGCCTGGTTCGTCGAGAACGCCGTCCCCGCCGCCTACTACGCCGAGGCCGCCAAGCGGAAGAAGGACCTCCACGGCGTCCTCGAGGAAAAAGCGGCGGCCCTCAAGCCGGGCCAGAGCGGCCTCCTCGCCCTCGACTGGCTGAACGGCAACCGCTCGATCCTGGTGAACGTGGACCTCTCGGGCCTGGTGCTCGGCCTCACGATCGCCACGAAGCCCGAGGAGATCTACCGGGCACTCATCGAAGCGCTGGCCTTCGGCACCCGCAAGATCATTGACTCCTTCGAGTCCAGCGGTGTGGCCGTGGACGAGTTGTACGCCTGCGGCGGCTTGCCCTACAAGAACAAGCTCCTGATGCAAATCTTCTCGGACGTAACGGGGCGCACGATCAAGGTCGCGCGCAGCGAGCAGACCTGCGCCCTCGGCTCCGCCATGTTCGGCGCCCTGGCCGCCGGCAAGAAGGGCGGCGGCTACGACACCATCGAGCAGGCCGCCAGGAAGATGGCCGGCGTACGCAAGGAGGTCTTCCGCCCGAATGCCAGGGCGAAAGCCGTCTACGACCGCCTCTACGCTGAGTACGAGAAGCTGCACGACTACTTCGGCCGCGGCGCGAACCCCGTGATGAAGGCACTGAAAACACTGCACTTCGAACAGGTAAGGAAGTGATGAACGCGGCGGACCGAAGGGGCAACACCGACGTGATGGCTGCGACCATCGCCTTGCCGGCCCCCGGCTCTGCCGACCTATCCATCCTGTCCATTCCGTCCACAGGAAGGGCCTGATGCTCGAGGAACTGAAGAAGCGCGTGTGCGAACTCAACAAGATGCTCCCCGCCGAGAGACTGGTCACGAGCACGAGCGGCAACGTCTCGGGCCGCGTGCCCGAGCAGCCGCAGTTCGTGGTGATCAAGCCCTCGGGCCTCTCCTTCGACCAGATGACGCCCGACACGATGGTCGTCACCGACCTCGCGGGCAAGGTGGTCGAGGGCGCGCTCAACCCATCGGTGGACCTTCCAAACCACCTGTACCTCTACAACCACAGGCCCGAGCTGATGGGCGTGGTGCACACGCACTCGGCCCACGCCACGGCCTTCGCCGTGCTGGGACTTTCGATCCCCTGCTGCATGACGGGCATGGCCGACGAGTTCGGCGGCGAGATCCCCTGCGCGCCCTACGCCTCCAACGAGGCGGAGAACATCGGCGCATCCATCCTCAAGGCCATGACCCGCGCCCCCGCCATGCTCTGCGGCAACCACGGGGTCTTCACCTTCGCGGAGTCCCCCGAGAAAGCCGTCAAAGCAGCCATCATGTGCGAGGACTCTGCGCGGACCATGTACTACGCGCTCACCCTGCGTGCCGCGCTCGGGCTGCCCATGCCCCAGCCCCTGCCGCCCGAGGAGATCGCCAAGTGGTGGGGCCGCTACCACTCGTGGTACGGCCAGCCGGGAAGATGAGCCTGCCGCCTACGGCGTCGCCTCGCGGGTCTCACCCAAGTGGTCCACGTAAAGGACCGCCTGGCGGGTAAGCGCCGCCAGAGCCCAGGCCGCCTCGCACCGCACAAACGGGTCGCCATCGCGCAACAGCGGCTGGAGGACGGGCACTGCCCGCGGCTCTCCTGTGGCGCCGAGAGCCTCGGCTGCCGCCGCCCGAGCCTCGGGAGTCCCCCCGCGGAGGGCGGCCGAAAGCGTCTCCACGGCCCCTGCCTCGGCCAGCGCCTGCATGGCAGGCCCCTGGAGCACGGGCGATTCCAGCAACTCGGCGAGTTGCGGCGCGGCGGCGGCCCCGCGCATCCGGGCATAGGGAAGGACAGATTGCCGCCGAAGGTCGTCGGGAAGGGGCGAGCGCCAGAGCTCGGCAAAGAAGCCCGGCAGCCCTTGGGCCCGCAGGGCCATGAGGGCGGGCACGTAGGGCGAGTTGGTCGGCAAGGGGCCGACGGCGTTCTCGATCAGCGGGCTCCACACGGGGCCGACCGCCCCGGCCGCCTGAAGAGCCGCTGCCCACAGAGCCCGCTCCTCGGGCTGCCGCAGGAGTGCCGGCTCGGCCAGGCCACGCCACAGGATCTTCACCAGGGCGGGGCCGGCCTCCTGGAGGCCGAGGCTCCCCGCCATCTCCACGAGTGCCCTGCGGGTGCTCGCACTCAGACGGCCCGTGTCCAGCAGGGCCACAAGGACGGGCACCGCGCTCGTGTCGCGGAGCGCCGCGAGCGTCGCCGCGGCCCGGTCGGTGAACGTCGCCGCGGCGTCAGGGGCCAGGAACTTGCGCAACGCCGCGGGGGCGCGCTCGTCCTCCACCGAGGCCAGCCACTCTGCGGCGGCGAGTTGCACCTCGGGGTCCTCATGCGAGAGCCCGCGCGCCATCGCCGCCTGCACGGCGCGGCCCCGCATCGGCGCCAGCGCGCGCAGGAGCGGGCCGCTCGGCGCGCGTCGCACGGCACCGACAAGAGCCTGGGCCACGTGGGGATCCTCCTGCCTCGCCAACAGGCGCGCGGCCGCGGTCCGAGCATCTGGCGCTCCCGCGTCCAGAACGCGCAGCAGCCGCTCATCCGTGCCGTGGTAGCCGATGGCGCCCAGAGCGCCCAGCGCCGCAACAGCCACCTCCTCATTCGCGCCCGAGGCCAGATCCAGGAGCGCCTCCGCAGCCGCAACACTCCCGAGGCGCTGGAGGGCGCCCACAGCCGCCAGCCGCACAGCGGTGGACGAATCGCGGCGCGCCGCATCGGCCAGGTAGGGGATCGCGCCCGGGCCCGCCTCCGCCAGCGCGGCCGCCGACGCCGAGCGAACGATCGGGTCCTTGTCGCTGCTCAGGGCGCCGAGAACAGCCTGAAGGCTGGCGGGCATCGCGCGCCCCAGGCCGCGGGCCGCCGCGGCTCTCACGAGCGGATGCGGATCAGCGGCCAAGGCATCTTCGAACACCGCGCGCAGCCCAGGCAGGAATCGGGCGCCCACCGACAGCGCGGCCTGCGCCACCGGCCCGCTACGCTGGACGGCAGAGGCGATCACCGCGGGAGCCACGTCCTGGTGCTCGGCGGCAATGGCCACGATGGCCGACGCCTCCTCATCGGACTTCGCCGCCTGAAGGAGCGAGGGCAGCTCATGGGCCAGCTCGGGATGGCGGCCCAGCAGCCGGCTGGCAAGCCACTGGGCGAGCGGCGAGTCGAGGCCGTGCCCGGCCAGCGCAGCGAGCCGTGCGCGAGGACTCATCGGCTCGCCCGCCTTGAGGCCCGGCGCATAGGCCGCCTGGCACAACGGCATCAGGAAGAGGCCCGAACGTCCGTCGGGAGCGTGAGCGTCAATCAGCAAAGCGCTGGCCGTGGCCAGCAGCGAATCGTGGAAACCGACCTCGATCTCGCCCCCCTCGCTGGTGAGTTTGCCGGGGTGCCAGTGGGTGGTTCGCCGCAGGATGCCTGCGGGAGGACTGCCCTGGAAGGTAGGGCGGACGAGTTCCAGGCGAACCACGGACCGCACCGGCTGGCCCAGGCGGTCGCGGGTGGCAACGCCGAAGCCGCGCCCCGACCACTCGCCCTGCCGGACCCAGAGGAGGCGAGGCTGAATATCGAGCACACGACCCCCCGGCTCCACGCCAAGGCTCGCGCGCCCGGCCCACCCTCGCTCTTCCGCAATCTGCACCAGCGTGATATCCAGCGGATCGCGGTCGTCGGGGCCGGCGCCCAGCGCCAGCCCCAGAGCCCCTGTGCGAAGGGAAAGGGTCCTCCAGGTGGCCCCCGGCCCCCCGCGAAGCGTCATCGCCACGGGCGCGGTCCGCCCGGGCGCAGCGACCACGGCCCGCACCCGGCCCCCGCGCCTGACCCAGGGGGCCTCGGGGTAGAAGGCAGGGGCCTCCGCCCCACCCCAGTACACGTCCTTGCCGTCGTCGGCCACCCACACCGAGACGGCATCCGAGCGCCCGGCGGCCTCCACCGCGAACTTGTAGCGCCCCGGGCTCGTGGTCGTGATGTTGAGGCGCTGACTCAGGAGCCAGGCCACCGATGCACGCGCCACCTCGCGGGTCTTGGCCTCCCCATCGCTCTCCTCGTGTTCCACCGTGCAGACGGCTTGAGTGGCCTCCTGCAAAGCCGGCGGCAGCGCGCTGCGGAAACTCAGGGCCAGAGGCTCGCCGGGACGCAGGAAGCTCTCCTTGGCCTCCACCGTGACGGCCGGCGCCTCGCGCAGGAGGACGAATTCGGCGGAGCGCTCCACCGTGCCAAGCCCCGGCGCGAGCACCTCGACCTGGACGCCGCAGAGCAGGTCCTCCGAGGGCAACTCGGCATGGGTCGGTTCCCAGCGCACGGTAGCGCGTCCCTGCGAATCGGTTTGAGTCACAGGGGGAAGCCGGATCGGGATGGCGACGATCTGCCTCGGGTCGCAGGGAGCCGTGCCGGAAGCCCACGCAGGGCCGCCGGCCATCGCCACGGGATAGCCCCAGGTCAGCACACGCACACGCGCGCCGGCGATTGGGCCGCCGTCGGGCCGCGCCGCCTCCACCTGGAGCTCCAGCGGGTCGCCGGGCGCCACCACACTGCGGCTCAAGCCAAGTTTGACGCGGAATCGCGAGGGACTGGGCAGCGCCACAGAGAAGGCATCGAAGCGCCGCGGCTCGAATCGCGGCGCGTCCTCCATCCCGATCACGACCGTGTATGCGCCCGGCGGCGCGTCCTTCGCCAGCTCGAATGCCGCGGTGAACGAGCCCACCTCGTCCGTCGCCGTCCTCAAGCTGCCGGCCACCACCTCCCCCGGGTCCAGAAGCAGCAGCTTGACCGGCGCACCGGCCGCTGGCGCGAAGCGGTGGCCGGGGCGCGCCTGCACCATGCCCACCAGTTCGGCCGTCTGGCCCGGACGGAACACGTGACTGCGGGCCGTCACGCTCAGGCGCCAGGCCGCCTCCGAATGGTCGAGGACCCGCCGCTGCGTCGCCACGGCATAGTGCCCCCCATGCGAGGCCACGGCGGTGGCCGCCAGCGAGGGGGCAAAGCGGTCGCGCAGCATCGAAGAGCGCCAACGCCCGTCGGCATCGGTGGAGCCGGAGACGGCCAGGAGACGTTCCCTGCCTAGGCGCTCGGACCGGTACAAGACGCGGACGTACGCGCCGGAGACGGGTTTGCCCGTCTGTGCTTCGGCGCAGAGCACCTCGCAGTCGTCATCGAACAGCGTCAGCATCGCGTGGATCTCCGAGGCCAGCACCAGCGCCACGGAGACCTCGCTGCCCGACCGGGACCGGAGGACGTAGGCGCCGGGCCGCGGAAGCCGCAGGCGCCACGGCGTCTCGGACTCCACCTCGATGGGCACCGGCCGCGCCAGCCGGTCGCCCCTCGGCTGCCACGCCTCCAGCCAGGGCGTCACCTCCGGGCGGTCGAGATCGAGGAGGTCGATCTGCCAGAGCTCCAGGCTCGCCCCGGGCCGCGGCGGCCAGGGCGGGGTGAACGGCCCGGGGACGTTGCGCACCACCACGGTGGGCCACACCGTGGCCGAGCGCTCGGCCGGCTTGAGCCGAGGGGTGGGGGGGGCATCGCGAATGCGCCGTGCCCGTGGCAGGATGCATCCGCCTCCCGCCAGGATCAGGCCGACGGTCCCCAGAAACCAGGCGGCACAGAGGAGGGAAGAGGGTGCGGCCGGCTGCATCCGTGTCTGTGTGCCCACTGCCCTCTTCCTTCCGCGGTCGGGAATGCCCCGTATTCTAGCCTCGTCCCCGCCCCTGTCAACGGGCCCCGGAAAGGGCCTCAGGGCTTGGAGCGCAGCTCGATGCGGTCGAGAACCACCGTGCCTTCGGGCTGGATCGGGTAGAGCAGGATGGCCACGCGGCGGACCGCCTCGAGGTTGGCGGGGCGCCGGGAGTACTCCGTCTCGCCCTCCGGGACGGGCTCGCCTGTCTTCCACGTCGGGGCGCGGAGGTCGAAGAAGATGCGCTGCCGCCCGGGTTTGATGAAGGCGGGCCGGCTCTCGAAGTACTTCCAGTCGGGCATCGTGACGAGGGCGATGCTCAGACGCGCGCCGCCCTCGAGGCGGCTCTCGACATCCAGGTAGCAGCGGTCCTGCCGGCTGAGGTCCTGCTCTTGCGGCAGGTCGCGGATGATGACGGCTTTGGCGTCGTCGCGGCCGAGGCGGAAGCTGACCGCCAGCCTCCGGCCCGCGGCGGCCGGGTCGGCGTGCCGCAGGTAGCGCAGGGTGGCGGCGCCGGCCTTGTCCCACGTCTCCTCCGCAGCCCAGTGCTCCTCGCCGAAGCTGTCGAACAGGGTGGCGGGGGCGTCTTCATAGGGGTCGCGCTGGGCGGCGGCGGCCTCGCGCTGCCGCCGCAGCGAGTCGGCCGCCCGGCCCGCCAGGCCGCGGTCGGCCGCCCCGCGGCCGCCCGTGAGAGCGTAGACGACGATGTTGCTGGCCATGAGGAAGGAGGCTTCCTGCATCTCGGCCGGCGACAGGCTGCTGAGCGAGACCTTTCCGGGGTGCGTGTCGGGCTTGATCTCCAGGCCGCAGCCGTAGTCGTTGCGGGTGTAGATGACGCCCAGGCGGCCATTGATCTCGATGCCTTCGAGGAAGCTCTGGCGGTACTTGTCGCCCGGGGGCGGCCAGTAGCCCTTGTAGCCCTGGCTCAGGTCGAAGCACGAGCGCAGGAGCGGGTGGTCATCGGCCCTCTCGATCTTGGCGAGCTGGTAGCCGTCGGCTCGCGGCAGCACGCGGGCGATCTCGCGGCGGAAGGCCCTGTCCCAGGTGGGGTCGTCCTCGTGCGTGCAGTCCTCGGCCCACAGGGTGCCGCCGGCCATCAGGTAGCGGCGCAGGCTGGCCACTTCGTCCCCGGTGAGGCGGAAGTCCTTGTGGCCGGTCATGTAGATCCACGGGGAGTTCATCACCCTGGGGCTGTCGAGGGGCACGTCGAGGACGTCGGTCTCGAGGTTGAACCCCACACGCTCGCGGAGTTGCCAGGCCAGGAACGGCATCGCGGTGCGATGCACATCCCAGTCGGCCGCGCCGCCGCCGTACTTCACCGTGGTCAGCACGAAGCTCTTCACGCTTCCCGAGGCGTCGCCCACCACGGCGCCGGCCTCCTGGCCGCGCGAGGCCAGGGCGGGCAGCAGGAGCCTCGTCGCGGCCTCTATACGCGTGGGCCCCTGCGCCACGTCGCGCGGGCGGGGTGTCTGAAGGCGCGTCGGCGGAGTCTCTCGGGGGGCCTCCGTCGTCGTGGGCCCGGCCTCGGCGCGCAACGCCTGGATGGGCACCTCGCCGAGGGCAAAGTCCCGGCCTGCCGCCGCGGCCCGGGCGCCGACCGATACGGGCTCCTCCGGGTGGGACTCGACGGCCTCGGGCGTCTGAGGCCGCGCCAAACGTGGAGCAGGCGCATCGGGCAGAGCGCCCCGAGCCTCCGCCGCCGGGCCTCGGACGGCTTCTGCGGGCCGTGCGGCGAGGACGCGGCCCGTGGGCAGCGTCGGCGGTCCGCCGCGCTCGATGCGGCCCGCCAGGTTCCCGCGGCTCACGCCGACCTGGGCCGGGGCATCGGCGGCCAGTGCAGGGGCATCTGCCATTCGCCTGGTGGGGGCTACGCCCTCCTGGGGCAGGTCCGCAAGGTTCGGGCTCTCGCGCCGGCCGGCGCCCGGCCACGCAACCGCCACCTCGGGGGCGGAGCCGGCGGCGGAGGGCCTCGCGGCCACCTCGCCGCGAGGCGCGCTGATGCCGATGCTTTCGCTGCCTGCCATGGCCAGGCGGCCTGTCTCCTCGCCCCGCCCCTGGAGTCGCCAGATGGCCACAACGGTCTGGGGGCTTGGCTCGCTGCTCGTCAGCCCGGCATCGCGGCGCACGGCGGTGAGCGGCCCCTCGACCAGTTGGACCTCTTCCAGCCCGGGCGCGTGACGCGGCGAAGGCTGCCCCACGCCGTCCGCCCGCTCTGGGAGGATGGGCGCGCTGGGCGCGGGCCGCCCCACCGCGGAGGGGCCGGGCGCAGGATCGATCGGGCCGGGCGCGGCCGCCATCGGCGCCTTCGCCGCTTCGCGGCCGGCCCCGCCGCGCGCCCCCGTCTCCGCCCGATGCGGCGCCACGGCGACGGGCCCCGGCTCCGAGCGGAGTTCGCCCCGAGCAGCGGGAGGCCGCACCATCGGGTCCACCACCGGCTGCTCCTCGGGCGAAGCAAAGGCGATCGGGGCCTCCCTGGGCGAAGCCCCCGCCCGTTCCGCCGACCGCGGGATCAGCGCCGCCACCGCGGGCTCAGGCGCGGCTGGGCCACGTTCGGTCGCAGGGCGCGCCGCGCCGACGACCAGGGGCCCGGCACCCTCGGCCCCACGCTCCAGGGGCATCTCGCCCTGCGGCCTTGCTGCCGCAACCCGGGTTGCTCCGGGCGCGCCCGACGGGCTACTGGGCTGGACGGCCACGCGGGCCGCGCCTTCGATGGCCGGCACCACCTCATCGGGGGTAGCAAACGCGGGTGGCTCCGCCGGGCGATCCGCCGCTGCCGCGGCCCCGGCGCCGGACGCCGAGGGCTCGGGCAACCGCGGCTGGGGAAGCGCACGCGCGGCTTCGCCCGGCCGCCGCGCGTCGGCCAGGGCCACTCGTTCGCCGGAGCCGGTCCCTCGTTCGAGCGTGCGCGGCTGCGACGCCTTGTGCGGCTGGGTTGCCTCGGCGGCCGGCGACGCGCCGCCTGCGGCCTGCCTTTCGGTTCGCGCGGCCTCCTGCTGGAGGGCCTCGATGGCGGGGACCAGTTCCTCGGGGGCCAGCGTCATCCTCTCCGTGGCTTGCGCCTGGGCCAGACCGGGCGCCGCGGTGTCGGCGGCGGCCCTCTCAGGGGTCGTCATCTTGGGCTGGAGCGCGGCGCGGACGGCTTCCTCGAGCTGCTGGCGGCTCAGGGCGCGCACTTGCGCCATGCGCTGGGCCTCGAGTTCGGCGGCCTGCGGCGTCTCGGGCTCCGCGGGCTTCGGAGCTTGCGAAGCTTCGCGGAGGTCCTCGACAATCTGGGCGAGTTCCTCCACGGTGAACCGCTCAGTGCCGGGGGGCCTGGGGGCCAGTTCGGGCTTTTCCTGGGCCGCCGGCCTGTCGAGCTGTGCTTCGGCAGGGTTGAGCTTGCGGCGCTCGCTTTCGAGCAGCGCCCGGGCCACCCGCGCGGCCTCTTGCTGGCGGCGCTCGGCCTCGAGGCGGCGCTCGCGCTCGGCCTGGGCGCGGAGTTCGTCGGCCGCGCTGGCCTGCTGGCTCGAGAAGGCGCTGGGGGCGAGGGCCTTCAGCCCCACCTGGAACAGCGGCCCGATCTCCTGCTTGCGCACCTTCTCGGCGAGGAAGATGTCGAGGGTCACGAACAGCGCAGCCACGTGCAACAGGGCCGACACGGCGAAGTACTTCGCCATGCGCGGCATGCGGTGCGACCGGATCACCCGCCTCGCCAGAAGATAGGTCAGGGCGAGCATGGCCAGCAGAAGGCATAGCAGCAAGAAGAGCAGGAGGCCCTCGGCCCAGCCGATCCCGCCGGGTTTCGTGGCCGTCACGGCAGGCGGCGGCGGAGCCACGACCTCGACTCGCACGCGGAACGTCGCAGGCGAGCCTGGGCCGCGAACCTCCCAGGCGGCCTCCCGCTCTCCCGATGGGGCGTCCTGCGCGACACTCACCTGAATGCCGATCGGGTGGGCCACGCCGGGCAGCAGGACGGCGCCAGCCCGCTGTGCGCGGAGCGTCACCCCGTCAGCAGACGGCGCGGCAGCAAGAGAGACGCGCTGCACGCGAGGGTGAATGGACTGGAGCACCAGGGCCAGCTCCGCCGTCTGGCCCGGCGACATCGCGCCGAAGTCCAGCACAGGGTCGGCGATGGCGAATGTGGTGCCGGGCGGGGTGAACACCGAGCCCCGGACGAGAAGCGTCGCCGGCAGCGACCGTCCGCGAGCCGTCACCTTGCCTTCGAAGGGCACCTCATCGGGCCCCGAGGCGGGCCGCAACGTCAGGGCGAGTTCCACCGCACCAGAGGCGTCGAGGGTCAGCCGCTCCGGTCTCACCGTCGCCGCGAGGATGTCGGGCGGGAAGTTCGCCCCTTCGATGGCCACGTCCTGCGGCTCGTCCACGAGCGACTTCACTCGAACACGAACTTCTTCAGAGATGCCCGCCTGCAAGCGACCGACATCCACCACGGCTGGCTCGAACGCGACTGACTCGTGGGGCGGGCGGAACAGCACCGCGCGGGCTTCGAGGGAGGCGCCGCGAGACGGCCCCCGGAAGGCCACCACGGCTTGGATCGGACCTGGCCTGGCTTCTGGCTCCACTGTCAGTCGGAGTGTCACGCGCCCCTTGCCGTTCGGCGGCAAGGCCAGCGACTGGGGCTCGACGGCCAGACGCCAGCCCGCACCTGCCTCGGGCAGGTGCATCTCGACACGCTGTTCGGCAGCGACCAGTGATGCGACCTCGATCACGGCCTCCTTGCTCGTGCCGATGGCCACCCGTTCGAGATCGAGCGTGGTCGCAATCTGGAACGTGTTGGCCGCGCCCACCTGCACGGTGCAGGCCACCTTGTGCTCACCAAGCGGCGAGCGGAGCGCCAACTCGCCTCGGTAGTTCCCCGGCGCCTGGGTGGGAGGCACGCCAAGGCGAATCTGGACAGCGGCCGGCTCTCCCGGCTTGAGGGCCACCTGTTCGGCAGCCGTGACGGCCATCGAGGGCGTCGCCGGCGGGCCGGCAAGAGGCATCGGCGCCAGGGTCACCTCTCGCGGCCGGAGACCCGCCAGGGTGAGCGTGAGGTGGCGCTCCACCGTCTGGCCCGGCACAACCTCACCGAAGTTGACCGTCTCCGCGGACAGGGTGAGGCTGGGCCTCACCACTCGCACCGCGACAGGCACTTCGGCCTTGCCTGCCGGCGTTTCGATCCGCAGGGTCGCCTGGGTCTGCCCGCTGGGCGCTTCGGGCGGCGCGGCGAAGACGATGCGCGCGGTGGCCTCTCTCGTGGTGAGACCGAGGGTCGCGGGTTCCGCGGTGAGCCGCGGGTCCGACGACGTGATGCGTGCGGCGGCGGCCCCACGAGGCTCCAGTCGGAGTCCGAGGGATGCCTCGGCCCTCTCGCCGCTCTCGATGGCTCCGAGGTCGAGGCGGCCTGCGCTGAGCGCGAGGCGCGGCGGCCGCATGTCTTCGGTCGAGACAGCGGCCGTGACTTCCAGCTCGCGCTCGAAGCGATGGCCTGCCGGGGTCGTGCCTTCGGCCACGATGCGCAGGACGCAGGCGCCGGGGGTATCGAGGCCGGGAAGCGTGGCGGCGAAGACGCCGTCCTTGGGCGCCGTGTCGCCGTGCTGGCCATCGTCAAAGAGCCGCCGCGTCACCGTGGCCCCATCGGGCGTCGTCACGCGGGCCTCGACCCGGGCGTCGGCCAACACCGTGTCGGCATTGGCCAGACTGACGGCGAGTTCGATGGGTTCGCCTCGGCGGTACGCGGGGCGTAGCGGGAATGCCCGCAGCAGGAGAGGGGTGACCGCGGTGGCGGCGAGGCCGACCTGGGCAGGGCGGGGAGAGGCGAGACGCGCCACGCAACGCCCGGGAACGGGGTCCCAGAGGTCGTAGTGCTGGTAGTCGGCCTTGCGGCCGTAGGCGGCGGTCTGGTCGGCCTTGGGCAGGTCGGGCGTGAGCAAGCGCGCTTGCGTGTCTCGAAGGGTGAAGCCGATGTCGCTGTCGCGCGAGTTGAGCCTCACGGTCAGTGCCGAGATCGTGTCGTCCACGAAGAGCCCCTCTTCCAGCGGCGCCTGAGCCTGGAGCGACAGGCTTCGGGAACAGATGGGGACCTTTCGGTGGAGCGTGACGCAGATCCTGCTGAAGATGTCCTGGAGCTCGGCGTTGGTGGGGGCCGAGTGGTAGTCGCCCCCCGTTTCGGCGGCGATGCGCTGAAGGACTTCGGCGTCGGCGAGTTTCGACAGGCCGACCGTGTAGATGCGCCAGCGCTGTTCCGCGAAGGCGCGGTGGGCGTTCTCGTAGACGCCCGGCTCGTCCTTGCCGTCGGAGAGCAGCAGGGCGACCTTGTTCGGGCTGGGCGACTGCTCGAGCACTTTGCGGGCCTCGGCCAGGGCGGCGTCCATGTCGGTCTGGCCCATGGAGCTGATGTTGTTGATGGCCTTGTAGAGGGCGTCGGGCTGAGCGGTGGGCGTGAGGGGGACGAGGGTGCGGGCCTTGTCGTTGAAGGCCACGAGGGCGATGTGGCCGATGCGGGTGCTGCGGCGCGCGAGGTCCACGAACGTCTTGGCGGCCGCGATGCGCAGCCACTCGGGGTCGGTGCGGGTCATGGAGAGCGATTCGTCAATGACCAGCGCCACGTCGAGCGCGTCGGCGGGTGCGCCGAGGAACTGGCCGAGGTGGTGCGCGGCGAGGAGTCGGCCGCCGTGTTTCACGTGCACGACGAGCTGGAGCGCGACACCGCCGATGCCTGGGGGCGACTGCCGGAGGTCCAGGTACCAGGCGTCGTCGAGGCGCTTGGCGAACAGGCGGCGGATGCGGAACGGCGGCGTGGCGGCCTCGGCGGCCGGCAGCGAGGCGGGGGCGAGGTAGACGGCGAAGTCGTCGGGGCCGAGCGTGTCGGCCAATTCAGCCGCGGGCTGAATGCGCAGGAGGACGTCAAGCGTGGTGCCGTGGGCGTCGGCCCGCAGCACGTCCAGGCGGGTGGGGGGTTGCGCTGCCCATGCGGCTGCGCATGCGGCCGTGGCGGCGAGGCAGGCGGCGAGCAGCGCGCGCGGCCGAAGCATCACGGGGCGGCCCCTTCTATTCCTTCGGCGTCTCGAAGGCGGTGGCGATGAAGTAGGTCTTCACGTTGGCCTTCTTGCAGGCGTTCAGCACGTCCACGATCCGCTGGTGATAGGCGTGCTTGTCGCCGCGGATGATCACCACGAGGTTCGGGTTGTCCTTCACGCCCTTGGCGAGAGCCTCGTCGAGTTCCTGGAGCGAGAGGATGCGCTGGTTGACCACGAAGAAGCCGCCATCGGCTTCGCTGCGGACGTTGACGGTGATCTCGCGCTGGGTCTGGGGGGTGGCCTTGCCCTCGCTGGCCTTGGGCGGGTCCACCTTGATGTCTTTCTCGACCTTGTAGAAACTCGTGGCGGTGAGGAAGAAGAGGAGCAGTTGGAAGACGACGTCGATGAGCGGCGTCATCGGCAGCCCTTCGTCCTCATCGCGGCGGCGATGAATCCGCATTGGCCTTGTTCCCCTTGAGGGCGTCTACCAGGTGCGAAGCGGAGTCCTCGATCTGCACGATCATCCGGTCGGCCTTGTCGCGGTAGTAGTGGTAGAGGCAGTAGCAGGGAATGGCCACGGCCAGTCCGGCGAATGTGGTCAGCAGGGCCGTGGCCACGCCGGAGGCGAGCTGGCGCGGGTCGCCCATCGCGCCCTTGCGGGCCACGACGTCGAAGGCGAGGATCATGCCTTGCACGGTGCCCAGCAGGCCGAGGAGCGGCGCCACGCTGCTCACGATGTTGAGCGGGCGGTTGAAGCGGTCCATCAGCCACTGTTCGCGTTCGCCGGCCTCTTCCATCGCGGTGAGGATTTCCTCGCGCGAGCGGTCGGCCACGGCCAGGCCGGCGGCCAGCACGCGGGTGAGGGCCGACGGCTTCTGGGCGCAGAGGCGGGCCGCTTCGGCCACGCCGGAGCTGCGCAGCGCGTCCAGCACGGCTTTGCCCATCCCCTTCGGCACCACCGCCCGTTCGCGCAGCGCCACGGCCCGTTCGATGATGAAGGCCATGCCGATCACCGAGGCGGCCAGAATGGGCCACATGAGCGCGCCGCCGGCCCGGAAGGTCTGCCATAGGTTCTTGCCGAGGATCGTGCCGCCCTCCGCGTCCGCGGCGGCGGGGCTCTCGGCGGAGCCCTCGCGGTCAACGGGCAGAGCCGTCGAGGGCTTCTCCTTTGAAGGAGCAGGCGCAGCGCCGGCCGGCGCTGCCCCCTCGCCCGTCGCGGTCGCTGCCAGGCAGGCGAGCATCAGGGCGGCCACCCATTTGCAGCCGTGGAGCATGGCCTCTTGTCCACTCCTCGACACGGGGGAATACTGGATGCAAGCCGAATCGGCGCTTACCCTTACTTTAGCAGGTTCGTTTTCGCACGCAAGAGGCCGTTTACAAAAACTGACACGGCCACGCAAACGCTGACACGGGAGGCGGGGCTCGTCCGAGGCGGCTGCGATGTGAGCGCTGGCCTTCGGGAGGGGCACAGGCGGCGCCTCGCACCGACCCCCGAACCCCCACGTTCCGCGTGGGGGCGGAGGTGCGGACGCTCCTGCGTCCAACCCTGACCTCCCGCAACCCCAACCTCCCGCGGGTTTGCAGCCCGCGGGAGGTTCTCTTCCCCGAAGAGGAAGAGGCCGCGGAGCGGCCAGGGGACCCGTCCCCACGCAGAGCGTAGGGACGAGAAGAAGGGCCAGAGCGTGGGGGCGGAGGTGCGGACGCTCCTGCGTCCAACCCTGACCTCCCGCAACCC
>DAOOIT010000018.1:30404-97605 GCA_035384565.1 Planctomycetota bacterium
CGCGGAGCGGCCAGGGGACCCGTCCCCACGCAGAGCGTAGGGACGAGAAGAAGGGGCAGAGCGTGGGGACGAGAAAAAGGGCCAGAGCGTGGGGACGAGGGAATAGGCCCCCAGCGCTCGCCCTCCCTGCTACCCTCCCGAAGGTGTTGGAACCTTGGGGAGGGACACGGCTCCGCTCTTTCAGGGCTACCGCGGGGTTTGACTGCGCACGGGGCATCGCCCTATAATTCCGGTGAGCCAATGCCTCTTGCGGGAACGGCATCGGAGAGATTGCCATGTCGCGCGCGACGCCGACGATGGAGATGTTTCTGGTGGGCGCACACCTTCAGCTCGTGGAGGGCTGCGACAACGTCAGCTACAGCTCGGAACTGCCGAACCCGAAGGAGTTCTGGATTGATGTTGTGGGCCGCAACGAGGCCGGGCAGAGCGTCTTCTATGTGGACTTTCCGGACAAGTTCGACTGGTATCCGCTGGAGATGCGGCCCGACACGCTGGTGAGGAAGCTGGTCACCCGCTACATCGAGATCACGCGCGAAGGGCGCGACCTGGACTATGAGGCCGACCGCATCCACTGCCAGGTGTGGATGCCTCGGTGGCCGGCGCCGCGCGTGGCGGCGGCCCTGCCCAAGGCGGTCGAGCGCCTCGCGAAGCAGCACGGCATCCGCCTGGAGGTGCTCCAGCCCGCCGAGGTCGCCGCGCGCATCCCGCCGGTGGTCGAGCGGGCCCAGAAGGCCAGCTTCGACTTCGACAACCTCTTCATTCGCGCCCTGCTGCTCGCCCAGGGCCGGCTGGACTATCAGGCGGGCGCTCCCATGGGCCAGGAGCAGATCGAGGCGATGTATCGCTTCCCGCGCGCCTTGCGCTCGGCCGCCGATCTGCCCGCCTTCGTCTACCAGTTCCTCAGCAGCCCCGAGATCGTCAACTGGATGGGCTTCTATGCCCCCACGTTCGACGACCTGGCGGCCTGGCTGGCCGACAACGAGCACAGCGACGAGCTCGACGACCTCCAGCGTGCTCTGGAGAGTTCGGGCGTGCCGGACGAGGCGCCGGAGGACTATGATCCCGAGGAGCCGGCCTACCTGCCGCGCCGCTACTCCGCGCACGAGCTGGCCGAGCTCACCCGCCTGTTCCTCACGCACATTGACGCCATGCGTGCCGAGGCGGCGAGCCAGCGCTGGTACGGCCCCCTCCAGATCGAGTGCGACTTCATGCTGCCGTTCCTCTGGCGCGCCTGCGAGCAGATTGACCCGAGCCAGATCGAGCGCGAGATCCTGCGCTACGGGGGCAACCGCGATCAGATGCAGGCGCACTTCGCCGACCGGTACCCCGAGAAGCGCCCCTACCGGGCCATCCTGCGCATCGAGTGCTACGAGCCCGGCGGGCGCCGCGCCCCGTCGTACCCCAGCGGCAAGTCCATGGAGGTCTACGTGGCCGACCCCGTGCTCACCGAGGGGGTCCACGTGGCCGTGACCATCAACTATGTGGACGACTTCACGGGCTACTTCGTGCTGATGATGCGCCGGCTGGCGGCGGGCCTGGGCTCGTGAGGCCCCGTCGGGGTACCGGCCGGGCCAGGGTCTGCGCGGAAATCCACGCGGGACTGCGTCGCCGCGCGTCGCATCCAGCCCGCTGACGCCGGCAACGCAGCCCACGGGGATTCTTGGACAGGCTCCTAGCCCCGGAGCGTGGCGCCCACCCGGGCCGCCAGGGCCGCAATGACCTGCTCCTGGCTGGCGTTGACTTCGTCGTTGGTGAGGGTGCGGTCGGGGGCGCGATAGGTGAGGCGGAAGAACACGCTCTTGCGGCCGCTCTCGACCTGCTTGCCGCGGTAGACTTCGCCGAAGCGGATCTCTTCGAGGTGCTGGGCGCCCGCGCTCTCCACGGCGCGCACGATGTCGCGCCAGGCAGTCGCCTCGCTCACCACGATGGCCAGGTCGCGCTCGACCGCGGGGAACCGCGGCAGGCTGCGATATTTCGGCTCCAGCACGGCGGAGGGCGTGAGGAAGTCGAGGTCCAGCTCGGCCACACAGGGGGCCTGGCGCAACTCGAAGGCCGCCGCGGCCGCCGCGGAGAGTTCGCCCACGTAGCCCGCCACGCCGGCCCCCGCCCGCCAGAGCCCTGCCGCGCCTGGAGCCAGGAATTCGTGGGCCGCCGGTTCCAGCGAGGCGTTGCCCAGGAGCCCGAGACGCTCGAGCACGGCCTCCGCGGCCCCCTTGACGGCCCGGAAGTCCTCGTGCGCCACCACGGCCAAGCAGCGCCGCTCCTCGGGCAGCAACTGCCCGTCGGGGCGCGGCAGGTACACACGATTGACCTCGAACAGGCGCACGGCGCCCACCCCGCGGTCCTGGTTGACCCGCACCACCTGGAGGAGTGAGGGGAGGAGGCTCCGACGCAGCGCGGCCTCATCGCTGCGCAAGGGGTTGCGGACGCACAGCGGCTCCCCAGCGGTCCAGGGCGAGAACCTGCGCGCGTGCTTCTCGGGCAGGAAACTCGTCGTCACGGCCTCGCTGTAGCCGAGTCGCACCAGCGTCTCGCGCGCGGCGGCGGCCACCCGGTCGGGCTTGGCAATCGGCACGTCGCACACCAGCAGGCTCGGGGCGTCGGGCACACGATCATAGCCGTAGCAGCGGGCGACCTCCTCGATGACGTCAATCTCCTGCGCCACGTCGGGGCGGAAGCTGGGCACCGTGACGGCCACGGCCTCGTCGCCCTGCGCCAGTGCGCCGAAGCCGATCCCCTCGAGGAGCCGGACGGCTTCGGAGGCGGCCACCTGGACGCCGAGCACGCGGGCGACGCGGGGGATGCGCAGCCGCACGGTGCGCGGCTCCTCCCGCGTGAAGTTGACGTCAATGACGCCGGCGGCGACGCGGGCCGCGGCGTGCTGCTGCATGAGCGCCGCGGCGCGCCGCGAGGCCCATTCCACGGTCGGCGTGTCCACGCCCCGCTCGAACCGGTAGGACGAGTCGCTCGCCTTGCCCGTTCCGCGCGCGGTGCGGCGGATGTTGACGGGGTTGAACTTCGCGCTCTCGAGGAGCACGGTGGTGGTGGCCTCGCCGATCTCGGTCTGGAGCCCGCCCATGACGCCCGCCAGAGCGACGGGACGCTCGGCGTCGGCGATCACCAGGTGCTCGGGGGCCAGGCGCACCTCGGTGCCGTCAATGAGCTTGATGGTTTCGCCGGCGACGGCCTGGCGAATGCACACGGAGCCGCCGCGCAGGCGGGCCAGGTCGAAGGCGTGCTGCGGCTGGCCGCATTCCATCAGCACGTAGTTCGTGATGTCCACCACATTGTTCACGGGCCGGAGGCCGATGGCCTCGAGGCGGCGGCGCATTTCGGGCGGCGCCGGCGCCATGCGCACGCCGGTGAGCACGCGGGCCGTATAGCGGGAACAGAGCTCCGGGGCCTGCACTTCCACACGGGCCAGACGGGCGACCTCGCGCTCTTCCTCGGTGAACTCGACGGCCGGGATGCGGAGGTGCGAACCCGTGAGGGCGGCGATCTCGCGCGCGACGCCGATGTGCGAGAGCAGGTCGGGCCGGTTGGCGGTGATCTCCAGCTCCAGGCAGAAGTCGGCGCCGACCTGGGTCACGCTCTCCACGGCCACGCCGCGCAGGTTCAGCCGCCTCGCCAGCTCGTCGGGCGCGAGGTCGAAGTCGCAGTAGTCGTGAAGCCATTCATAGCTGACCTTCATGGGCCGTCCTGCTCTCCTGCCTCTCGGGCTCGCTCGCTGTGGATGCGGTCGAGGATGCCGTTGACGAAGGCCCCGCTGTCGGCCGTGCTGAAGCGTTTCGCCAGATCGATCGCCTCGTTGATGGCCACCTTGGGGGGCACGTCGCTGCCGAACAGGAGCTCGTAGGCCGCCAGCCGCAGGATGTTGCGGTCCACGGTCGCCATGCGGGCCAGGTCCCAGTTCTCCGCGATGGCGCGGATCCGCTGGTCCAGCTCGGCGCGGTGAGCCCAGCAGCCGGTCACCAGATCGCGCGCGAACTGCCGCACCGCGGGATCGGGGTCGGCCTCCGCCAGCAGGTGGTGGAGCACCGTATCCAGCTCGCCGAGGATCTCCTCGCCCCGCAGGTCCAGTTGGTAAAGAACCTGGATGGCCGCTTCTCGGGCCAGTGTGCGTTTCCGCAACGTCAATCCCCTTGCGGGCCGCTCGCCGCTGCACTCGGAACCGCCGTATTCTACTGGCCAGCCGCCGACCCTGTCAAGCCGCAGTGCCCGCTGCTGAGACGCCTCCGGCTTGGGGCTTCGGCTTGTGCTGAGCCCCAACGGGTGGGGAACGTGACAGGCCCGAGCGCGGTTCCGGCGGCCGAGGAAGGTCCGCACACGGGACGAGTGCGGCTGCGGGTGTGCGGCTGCGGGTGTGACTCTCGGTGTCCGCACAGTCCGTGGTCGGCTCTGTTCTCCGAGTTGATCGGGGGGGCGTGACCTGCCTGATAGGCCGGCGAGGCGGGCGATCTCGAGCATGTTGTGGTGCAGCACGAAGGCAACCACAACCTGTAGTGCCCACGAGACCGCCCCCAGAAACCGGGAAGTCTGGGAGAGTCTGGGAGACTTAGGCTATATGGTGGTGCGGTCGGACGCGCCCACAACCTGTAGTGTGCCTTGCCGTGGTGTTGCGGGGAGGGCCGGGGGACTCACGGGGCGCCGTCGGTGGGTGGTTGCCGGCGCGTGGCATTGCCCGTATAATCCAGGGAGCCATTGCAGACCCGTCGGCCCAAGGAGATTCGGGATGCGACACGAGGACCGGCACTCGACGACGATTCTGTCTGTGCGGCACAAGGGGGTGGTGGCCATCGGCGGCGACGGCCAGGTGACCATCGGCAACACGGTGGTGAAGCACAACGCGCGCAAGATCCGCAAGTTGTACAATGACAGGGTGCTCGTGGGCTTCGCGGGCTCGACCGCGGATGCGTTCGCTCTGCTGGAGCGGTTCGAGGCGAAGCTGAAGGACTTTCAGGGCAACGTGCCCAAGGCCGCGACGGAGCTGGCCAAGGAGTGGCGCACCGACCGCGTGCTGCGGCGGCTCGAGTCGCTGTTGGCGGTGGTGGACAAGGACCACTCGCTGCTGCTCTCGGGCAGCGGCGACGTGCTGGTGCCCGACGACGGGGTGATTGGCATCGGCTCGGGCGGGGCCATGGCCACGGCGGCGGCCCGGGCGCTCGTGCGGCACAGCACGCTCGACGCGCCGAAGATCGTCGAGGAGGCGCTTCGCATCGCCGCCGGCCTGTGCGTCTACACCAACGACCAGATCTACGTGGAAACGGTGACCCCATGAAGCATCTCACGCCCCGCGTGATCGTGGCGGAACTCGACAAGTACATCGTCGGCCAGGACGCGGCGAAGAAGGCCGTGGCCATCGCCATCCGCAACCGCTGGCGCCGCCAGCAGCTCCCGCCCGAACTGCGCGACGAGGTGACGCCGAAGAACATCATCATGATCGGCCCCACCGGCGTGGGCAAGACCGAGATCGCCCGCCGCCTGGCAACCCTGGTGAGCGCGCCCTTCATCAAAGTGGAGGCATCGAAGTACACCGAGGTGGGCTATGTGGGGCGCGACGTCGAGTCCATGGTCCGCGACCTCACCGACATCGCGATCAACCAGGTGAACGCCGAGGAACGCCAGGTGGTGGAGGAGAAGGCCCGCGGCCTGGCCGAGGAGCGGTTGCTCGACCTCCTGTTGCCCGAGCGGCCCACGCACAGCGGCCCGCCGCCGGGCCTCGACGCCGACGTGAGGACCGAGACCGAGCAGCAGTACGAGCGCGCCCGCGAGCGCTTCCGCGGCCTTCTGCGCAAGGGCAAGCTCGAGGATCGACAGGTCGAGATCACGCTCGAGGAGCGCTCCATGCCTTCGATCGAGATTTTCTCGAGCGCGGGCGTGGAGCAGATGGGCCTCGACTTCCAGAATCTCTTCGAGCGCATGATGCCCACACGCCACGTCACGCGCCAGATGACCGTGGCCCAGGCCCGCGAGGCCCTGGTGCAGCAGGAAGCCGAGAAGCTCATTGACCGCGAGAAGGTGCGTACCATCGCGCTCGAGCGGGTGCAGAACGCGGGCATCATCTTCATTGACGAGCTCGACAAGGTCGCCGCCACAGGCTCGAAGGGCGCCGGCCCCGATGTCTCGCGCGAGGGCGTGCAGCGCGATCTGCTGCCCATCGTCGAGGGCTCCACCGTGGTGACCCGCCACGGCATGGTCCGCACCGACCACATCCTCTTCATCGCGGCCGGGGCCTTTCACATCGCGAAGCCGTCGGATCTCATTCCCGAGCTTCAGGGCCGGTTCCCGATCCGGGTGGAGTTGGAGAGCCTGGGCGAGAAGGAGTTCGTGCGCATCCTCACCGAGCCCGAGAATGCGTTGACCAAGCAGTACGCCGCGCTGCTCCGGACCGAGGGAGTCGAACTGGAGTTCACCCCCGGAGCGGTCGAGGAGATCGCGGCCATCGCGGCCGCGATCAACCAGCGCATGCAGAACATCGGCGCGCGCCGCCTCCACACCGTGCTCGAGAAGCTGCTCGAGGACATCTCGTTCGACGCGCCCGATCTCGCCGAGCGGCGCGTGGTGCTGGACGGCAAGGCGGTGCGCGAGAAGCTCAAGGCCATCGTGGCCGACGAGGACGTGAGCCGGTACATCCTCTGAGCGTGCCGTCAGCGGCTGTCCCGCCGCTTCCCGCGCGCGAGCCGAACGGCGTGCGGGGCGAGGAGCAGGGCCGCTGGCAACAGCCGTGCCGCCACATCGGCCGCGGCCAACGGGCCGAAGGGGTTCTCGATGCCCAGGCAGCCGCACCCCGTGCGGCGGGAGGCTTCGGCCGCCGAGCGGGCCGACTGAAGGCCCTGCCGTGCAGCGAGCATGGCGGGCCTGAGTTCGGCGGCGCGCTGGAGGGCCGCGGCGGCTTCGTCGGCGCGCTTCTCCGCCAGGTAGATCCGGCCCAGGTACAGATGCGCATTGGCGTGGCCCGGCTCGCGCGCGATCACGCGCTGGAGCACGCCGATGGCCGCCTCCTTCTGCCCCTGGCCGTACAGGGCGAGGGCCAGGTTCGACAGCGTCTCGGCGTCGTCGGGCTTCGCGGTGAGCGCGCGCAGGAAGGTCGCCTCGGCCTCCTCGTAGTCGCGAGGCACGAGCTGGATCAGGCCGATGAGGTTCAGAGCGGCGACGTGGTCAGGCTCGACCTCGAGCAGGCGCTCGGCCGTGCGGCGCGCGGCGCGGAGATCGTAGCTCTCGAAGTAGAAGTCGGCCAGGGTCATCAACGCGTCGGCCTGGCACGGGTCGGCCTCCACCGCGCGCTCCAGCTCGTTCACCGCCTCGACGATGTTGCCCACACGGTCCAGGAGCCGGGCCAGGGCGACGTGGGGCGTGGCGCTCTTGGGTTCGAGGGCAATGGCCGTTCGGAGGGCCTCCTCCGCCTCCTTCCAGCGCTTCTCCTGCTTGAGCACAAGGCCGCGGTTGGTGTGCGGCGCGGCGTAGCCGGGGGCCAGCGCGATGGCGCGGTCGAACGCGGCCAGCGCGCGCGCCGGCTGGCCGGCTCGCGCCAGCGCGGCGCCGAGGTGATTGTGCAGCAGGGCGGACGACGGGTCGCTCTCGAGCCCGGCTTCGTAGAGGCGGATCTGGTCCTCCGGCGCGCGCGCCGCGTCGCCCTGCCATAGGGCCTCCGCGGCCGCTTCGGTGGACGGGGTCGGCTCCAACAGCTTCCCGCGCTCTTCGGCGGAGATGCTCAGCCCCATGGCGCCGGCCACGGCCAACGCCAGCAGCCCCGGAAGCTCATTCAGCGCGCCCCGGGCGGTCAGCGCCTGCCGCGCAGCGGAGGCGGTCTCGGTGAGTTCGATGCCCGCCTCTCCCCTCCCCCGCACGTCGAGCACCGCCACGAATCCGCATTGCAGGCGCGCGCCCGCCGCGGCGACCTTCGCCGGCGATGCGTCGGCGCTGGCGGGCACAAGACGCTGCGCCGCCGCAGCATTGGCCGGCCACACGGGGCCAAGCCGGGCCAGGTGCACCAGCGTGGCGCGGGCAAGGCCAACCGCCGTCCAGTCGGCGGCGTCCCGCGCGACCACCGCCACGCGGACCCGCGTCGCCTCGGGCGCGCCAGCCCAAGCGGCGGAGAAGGCGAGCAGCGCGATCGGCCACCGTGCAGTGATAGCAGCGCCTCCTCGGCGTCGCCTGCGGCTCACGGGCCGGGCGGGCCCGCAATGGCCAGGGAATAGCGTTCAGCCGTCAAATGGGCCTGCGCGGCGCGCTGCACCGCCTCGCGCGTCACGGCGCGCACCAGGTTCGGATAGCGCTCGATGTAGTCCTCGCCCAGGCCGAACAGCTCCACGTCGTTCAGGGTCGAGGCCAGCCCATCGTTCGTCTCGAGGTGGAGCGGCAGCACGCCGACCAGATAGTTCTGGCAGTCGGCCAGCTCTTCCTCCGCGACGGGCTCATCCTGGAGGCGGCGGATCTCGTCCAGGATGCTCGTCACGGCGCGTTCGACGTTGGCCGGATTGACGCCGGCGCTGACCGACCAGAGGTCCTCGCCCAAGCCTTCCGCCATGCGTGCGAAGGCGTAGTAGGCCAGGCCCTGGCGATCGCGCACGTTGTCGCCGAGGCGCCCCATGAGGCCCAGGCCGCCCACGATCTCGGTCGCCTGGTCCAGCGCGTAGAAGTCGGGGTGGCGCCGCGGGATGCCCTTGAAGCCCAGCGCGATGTCGGCCTGGCTCTTGTCGGCGAGGGCAAAGACGGCTCGCTGGGCCTCCGGCGGATGGTGGGCCGCCAGGCCGGGCGTGGGCAAGGGCTCGCCGGGGGCCGACCAGTCGCCAAGCATCTCGGACACCCTGTCGAGCGCCGCAGAAGCCTCCAGGTCGCCCACCAGGCTCACGATCAGGGCGTCGGGACGAAACAGGAGCCGGTGGCACGCCGCCAGGTCCTCTCGCGTCATGGCCTCCACCGTCGCGCGATACCCGTGGGCAGGATGGCGCAGGGGGTGACCCTCCGGGTACACGAGGTGCGCCAGCTCGCGGGCAGCGACCATGCGCGTGCTCTGGTCGAACTCGCGCAGCCTGGTGAGAATCTCGCCGCGGGCGCGCTGAAGCTCCTCGGGCGGGAAGCTCGGCCGACGCAGCAGATCCGCCACCAGTTCCGCCACCGCGGGCCAGTGCCGGCCGAGACACTTGGCGTGGAACGACACGACATAGTCGCCCGCTCCCATCGAGAGCGAGGCCCCGAGCGAATCGAGCTGATCGTAGATCTGATCGTACGACCGGCTGACGGTGCCCCGCTGGGCCACGGCGGCCGTGAGGCTCGCCAGGCCCTCGCGGCCGGCCGGGTCGAGCACGGCGCCGCCCACCAGCATGCCCGTGAGCACCACCGTCTCGCTCGAGTGATTCTCGAGGGCCAGGAGGCGCGCGCCATTGGACAGGCACCGGCGGGCCGGCGCGACCGGGATTCGGGGAGTTGGGGGACGCCGCTTGCCGATGGCGGGTTCCTCCTCAGGAACGCGTCGGGATGAAGAGGCCGACGGTGCGGTTCGGCTCGGTGAGGTACCTGGCCGCCACGCGCTGCACGTCGGCCGCGGTCACAGCGTCCACGCGCGCCAGCAAGGTCTCGAGGCGGCGGTAGCCCTCGGTGGCCTCGGCCGAGCCCACCATGCCGCCGATGCCGGTCACGCTGTCCCAGGCATAGGCGAACGCGGCGTGAATCTGCGTGCGGGCCTTGGCCATTTCCTGCTCCGTGGGCGGGTCCGCTTGCAGGCGGGCGATCTCGGCCAGCAGCGCCGCCTCGACGCGCTCGGGCTCCACCCCCTCGCGCACGGTGGCCCCCGCGTGGAACAGGTGGGGGTCCAGGCTGGCCTGGCAATGGGCGTAGGCGCTGGAGGCCAGCTCGCGACGGACCAGCGCCATGTGGAGGCGCGACGTGCGCCCGCCCACACCGCCTCGCATCCCCATGCCGCTCGCGCCGCTGAGCACAGTGCTCGCCAGCATCAGCGGATAGACGTCGTCGTCGGTGACAGGCGGCACGTGCCAGGCGACCTGGATCAGGGCCGCCCCGCCGGCCTGGCGGAGCGTGACCCGCCGCTCGGCGCGCTGCTCCGGCTCGCGGGCCGCCACCGCCGGCGGCTCCGGGCCGCGCGCGATCCCGCCGTACAGTTCCCGCACGCGATCCAGCAAGCGCTCCCGGGCAAAGTCCCCCGCGATCACCAGGAAGGCATTGTTGGGGGCGTAGAACGTCCTGTAGTGGCCGAAGAGGTCCTCGCGGGTCATCGTGCGCAGGTCTTCCTTGCAGCCGAGGACGCTCCAGCGGTACGGGTGCTCGCGGAAGGCGGTGGCCGACAGTTCCTCGTCGAGCAGGTAGCCGGGATGGTTTTCGGCCCCTTCGCGCTCGGAGAGGATCACGGTGCGCTCGCTCTCCACCTCGGCGGGGTCGAAGAGGGCGTGGGCCATTCGGTCGGCCTCGATGCGAAGGCCCAGGTCGTGCGCCTCGGCGGGCAGCGTCTCGAAGTACGCCGTGAAGTCGTAATGGGTGAAGCCGTTGTTCGTGCCCCCGTGCCTGGCGACCTGCTTGAAGATCTCGCCCTTGCCGAACTCGCGGCCCCCCTTGAAGAGCATGTGCTCGACCCAGTGCGAGGCGCCGGTGATGCCCCGCCGCTCGTTGCGCGAGCCCACGCGATACCAGGCCCACACGCTCACCACGGGCGCCGTGTGGCGCTCCACGGTGAGCACCTTCAGGCCATTGTCCAGCACTGCTTCGCCGATGCCAAGATCGAGCCGTCCTTCGGAGGGCTTCATCGCGCGGCATTACTCCTTGGGGGCGGCCTTGGCGTCGGGACCCTTCTCCCGGGTCCCTCGGGGGATGAACTTGCGCAGGTCGGGCTGCCATTCGAGGTTGGCGCGGTTCTGGTGGTACCACTCGCGCCACTTCTGGATGGCGGCCTCGCGCATGGGCAGCGGCTGCTTGGCATCATAGCCGAAGTACTGCTTGAACGCCTTGACGAGCAGCTTGTGGGCCGCCTCGCGCACCTTCTCGTCCTCGCTCTGCATCCCCTCGATGAACAGCTCGAACGACTCGACCGGCGGCGTGGGGATCACGGTGATGCACCGGAGCGCGCACTCGCGCACCGCGGGGTCCTTGTCCTTGCGGAACGTCTCCCGCAGGAACTCGAACTGCCCGCTATCCATCAGCGACACGGCGGTGAAGAGTGCGTCGTAGCGCACGCGCGGGTCTTCCGAGGCGAGGAGCTGGCGCACGAGGGGCAGGTAGGCCTTGCCCTTGTCGCCCAGTTCGCGGAGGTGGCCGAGGGCGTAGCTGCGGAGGCCCGAGGAGCCGCCGGCGAGAATCTCGCGGAGCTTCTTGTCCAGGTCGGGATAGCCGTCCTCGACCATCAGTTGCAGCGCCCAGCGCCCCACCTCGGGGTCATTGTCGGCCAGGGCCTTCTCCACCGCGGGCCAGATGTCCTTCTTCGCCTTCGTTCGGTAGTGCCGCAGGTAGTAGACGGCCGTGCTGCGCACGAAGGCGTTGGGGTCGCTCTCCATCAGTTGGAGCACCGGGGCATACCCGTCCTCCGGCGCGAGGTTGCACACGGCGGCCACGGCCCACCACCGGGCCTGAGGGCGCGGGTCCTTCAGCGCCTCGAGCAGGGCGGGCACGGCGGGCGCCCCGATCTGGATGAGCTGCTCGCACGCCCCCTTGCTGCCGTACTCGCTCTCGCCCAGTTCCTTGCACAGCTTGGCGATGCGGGCCGCCTGCTCGCCGCCAGCCGGAGGCGGCTCCCCCGCGGAAGCCAGCCCGCACAGAGCGGCCGCCGCCAGCACAATGCCCGCCCATCGCTTCATGGCGAACGCTCCAACAAAGGGCGATACCCGATGCTCCCATTATAACAACGCCCGCACGCGCTGCAACGGGCGGTGGGCGAATCCCCACACGGCCTGTGGCGAAACCCCGCGCGCCGGCCAACTCAGGGCAGCGCGACGGCTGCGCGGCATCCTGCCATCGCCAGCGCGCAAGCCGTTCCCAGATCACCACATGCGAAGCCGGCCGGAACACCCCTGCCCGGCTCGTGGTGCGGCGACGAGGCTGGCATGGCGTTTGCTCTCCACACCATCGGTCGTGTGAACCGAGGGGCGAGGCTAGCGAAAGGAGGCGTGGAATGAAGACGAGCAGGGGTCTGCGGATTGTGTGGGCGGGGCTGCTGGCCGTGGCGGTGTGCCAGGCAGCCTGGAGCCAGGAAGAGGGCGCCGGCCCGAGGCCCAAAGGCCAGTTCCGCCAGGGCGGCGAAGGCCGGCCCGGCCTCGGCCCGTTGGGCGGGCCGCGCGAGATGATGCCGGGGATGGAAATCCCGGCCGTCCGCGAGGAGATGCAGCGGCACGCCGAGGCGATGCGCGCCCTCCTCGCCGGCCAGCGCGACATGGCGCAGCAGATCAACACCGAGGTCAAGGCGCTCCGCGACAAGGGAGCCGATCAGGCGGCCATGGACGAGGCGCTCAAGAAGTTCGCGCCCCAGGCCGAACCCGTCGCCGCCAAGCTCGCCGACGAGTTGGCCCTCCACCATGAGAACCTCGCGAAGATCTTCAAGGAGAACCGCGAGGAGACGGTCAAGCAACTCGCCCTGGGCATCCTGCACCGCATGGCCAACCGCGAGCCCGGCCAGCGTCCCGGCGGACCCGGCGCCGACCGCCCGTTCCCCAAGGGCAAGGGCGGCCCGCCCAGGAACAAGCAGGAACCACCTGAGAACTTCTGAACCCTCTGCCGCCTCTCCCACCCGAGGCCCCTGCACCCTCGTGCGGGGGCCTCGCTCATGTTGCGTTCCCGCCCCGATTCCGCTATGCTCCGTTGAGGATTTGCGGCCGGAGTAGCAGGTGCAGCCAGGTCCTCGTCAGGAGACACAGCCGTGGCCAGTCCCCGCAGATGCGGCCGGTGGGTGTTCCTCGCCGTCTTCGTGGCTCCGCTGGCCGCCGCGGCAGCGGGACGCGACGCGCCCCGCAAGCGCCCGCCCATGCCCGAGATCACCAAGCCCGTGCTCTTCAACACGCCGGAGGCCGATCGCATCCTCCAGTCGCTCCAGGTCTTCCCGCCCGACAACCCGTGGAACGAGGACATCTCGCAGCGCCCCGTGCACCCGAACTCGGCCAAGATCATCGCCTCGTGCAACGCCGAGCGCTGGGTGTGGTTCAACCTCGACATGGGCTTCGTGCTCGTGCCGCCGAACCAGCCGAAGGTTCCCGTCAAGATCACCGCATACCCCGGCGAATCAGACAAGGGGCCGTTCCCCATCCCCGACAACGCGCCCGTCGAGGGCTGGCCCATCTCCGGCGGCGACCTCGACAAGCTCCAGCGTGAGGGCCAGGGCGACCGCCACGTGCTCGTGGTGGACCCCGTGAACGCCATGCTCTACGAGTTCTACTGCGCCTACAAGAAGGACACCGGCTGGGAGGCCATGCAAGCGTCCGTCTTCGACCTCAAGTCGAACAAGACGCGCCCGGCCGGCTGGACCTCCTCCGACGCGGCCGGGCTGCCCGTGTTCCCCGCCGCCATCCGCTTCGAGGAGTGCGAGCGCGGCCTGGTTGAGCACGCCATGCGCGTGACCTTCCGCCGCACCCGACGCGAGTACGTCTGGCCCGCCACCCACTTCGCCAGCCGCCACACCAACCCCGACTTCCCCCGCATGGGCGAGCGGCTGCGCCTGCGCAAGGACTTCGATACCTCCGGCTTCTCCAAGCACCCCAAGGCCATCCTCGAGGGACTCAAGAAGTACGGGATGTTCTGCGCCGACAACGGCATGGACTGGCTGATCTCGATCACCCCCGACAGTCGGCTCAAGAACCTCGAGGAGTTGAAGCGGGTGAAGGGCAAGGACTTCGAGGTGATCGTGCCGACCGGGCCGAACGAGGGGCCGAGGGCGAAGTAGCTCAGGCGGCGCGGCGGCTCATCCAGGCGAGCAGAGCCAGCAGCAGCAAGGCAGGGATCGTGCCCGTCGCCATGCCCCAGGACATCGAGGTCGCCCCCGCCACCGCGCCCACGAGCCACGGCATCAGAATGCCGCCGCCGTTCCCGAAGGCGGCCAGAAGGGCGAACATCGAGGCCCCGCCGTGGGGAAAGCGGTCCGCCGCCACCGCCAGCATGCTCGGCCACAGGCAACTGATCGCCAGCCCCATCGCCATGCACGCCGCGAGGGCCGCCGGCCGCCACGGGGCGAACGACGCGACGAGGTAGAGGCAGGCCGCGAGCGAGCAAGCCCCCATCATCAGCGGCAACGCCCTCACCCGATGCCCCACCACGCCCCCCAGGATGCGCCCGGCTGCCATGACCACGCAGAACACCATCAGCGCCTTGCCACTCGCCTCCCTGCTGTAGCCCAGCCCCTTCTCGGCATAGGCGGGCAGCCACTGCGCCATCGCCAGCTCCGTACACCCCACCAGGAAGATCGCGGCCAAGGCAACCAGGAAGAACCGCTCCCGGCACAGCCTTCGCAGGCGCATCCTGTCGTGCCCCTCGGCCACAAGCCTCGGCACCCGCATCCCCGCGAAGCCCGCAGCCACCAGCACGCACAGCGGGATCAACGCCAGCGAGATCGTCCGCCACTCCGCCCCCCGCCCCAGGGCCTCCGACACGCCGAGCGCCGTGGCCACGGCGCCAATCGAGTAGAACGAGTGCAGCCAGTTCATTGCCGACGTGCGGCCCTCGGGCTGAAGCGCGGCCACGATGGGGCTGAGCACCATGTCCAGCACCCCCGCCCCCAACCCCATCACAAAGGCGGCCCCGAGCACGGCGGCGTAGCTTCGCGCGCAGCCCAGCACGGCCAGCCCCCCGCCCACGAACAGGCTGCCCGCGATGGCAAACGGTCTGGCTCCCAACCGGTCGGCCAGCGGCCCCGTGAGCACGATGCCGACCACCAGCCCAACGAAGATGGCCGAGCCAATCCGCCCCAGTTGCTCCTCCGTCAGCCCTGTCGGCCCCCCCAACGCGGCGCTCAGCGTCGTCAGCAGCAGCGGCGGCAGATTCACCGCCACCGCCAGGCACACCATGCCCGCGTAGTTCACGGTGAGAGCGTAGGCGAGAGGCTGTCTTGAACTACTGGTCACGCGGTTCTCCAGAGGGGCTTGTGCCACCGGACGATTGGATGGGTGGATGAGTGGATGATTACCTGACATCCATCCACCCATCCATTCATCCATCCATCCTCGCCAACACGCGCGCAAGGCGCCCACGAGTCACGACCCTGCTGTCTCACGCTCACTCGCTCACTTCCCCGACAGCCTCAGCCGCTGAGTCGTGCCTGGGGGAACCACGACCTCGATGTCCACCACGAACTTGCCTGGGATGGCCTTGGCGCTCCACACCCTCGCCTTGATCGTCTCATCGGTCGGGTTGTGCACCTCGATCCCCGCCTCCGTCGCCGTCCAGAGCGTCCAGGCGAGCACAAGGTTCCAGTTGGATGAGATCAAGGTGTTCCCCACATAGAAGGCTGTGTCCTTCCCATTCGGAAGGGCCGCATGGCCGTACTGCACGTGAACACCGACGTGGGCAAGGAACGGAGGGCCGGAGGTCGTGCCCGGTAGGGGCGCCTGCTTGACAAGGCCGCTCCAGAAGGAGTAGGCCAACCCCTCGGGAGTCCAGAGGGCTGCCGGCCATCGCTCACTGAGGCCGCTGATGAGAAGCGGGAGGAACTTCATCTCGCCCCCCGCCTTCAGGGTTCCTGCGACCCCGCGCTTGTCGGCCGCGAGATTCACGTAACCCAGAACGCTCTCTACCTTGCCCTGGGAAAGCTGAAGCGACCACGGCGTCGGGCCTTCGGCGCCAAGCGAGGACCGCCAACTCCACGGGATGTACATGTAACTCACAGGCGGCCAGGGGTGCTTCCTAACTTCCTTGTCCGGCTCGGCGCGCCAGCCTATCTCCCCTTTGCCAGATACGGTCAGCGGGTCAAGAAGGAGAATGTCCCCGAGCGATGCGCCGGCAGGAAGGTCGAGAAGGGTCTCAGGCTTGCCATCGAGCTTTCCTTCTACCGCCTGGCCGTCCTTCACAAAGCGGTACGGAGTGCCCGGTGGCACGCTGTTGATGATGGGGAAGATCGGCCGTGTCGGAGAAACGGCGACCCGCGAGGAGAGTCCCGCGTCAACGCGGGTCAGGAAAGCCATCGGCCCGGGGTTCATGCCTGCTGGGCTGCCGATGCCAGTGACAATGTCGTGCCACTTGGTGACGCCAGCTTGGGCAGTGAAGGTGCGGCTCGGCTCCGTGTTCTCAATTCGCCATGCATCCATGCCATAGGTGATGGGCCTGACATAGCGGCGCTCGACAGCGTAGTGAGTGATGTTTGCTGCGTTGCTCGCAAACCAGAGCCCCATCATGCTGGCAAGGGGGTTCTTGCCGCCGAACTCTTCGGTTTCGGTGGGGGTGGGGAAGTGGGGGCGGATGTACCAGATGCTGTGAATGCCGCTGGGCCAGATGCCGGTGTAGGAGCCGGCGGCTCCGAACCAGTTCTGACGGTCGGCGCAGCGGGTGAAGTAGCCGCGAGGGACGGTGCGCAGGTGAGGCGAGATGGCGCGGCGGCCCTTGCTGTCAGTGACCTCGAGCATGAAGTAGTGCTGGTGGCCGTGGTCGCCATCAACGACTTCCGAGAAGCTGGGCTTGTTGGGGAGCCAGCGACGGGCGATTTGCCCGAGGTCGGTTTGCCCGCGGTCACAGAGCACGGCCTCCTTGATCGTGGCATCGGGCGAGGAGGCGCCGACGATGGCGCGCCAGTGGTCGCGGTTGCAGGCGGGGCTGCCGATGTCCTTGTTGAAGATGGCGAACTTGTCTATGATCGGCCCCTCGGTGATGAAGTAGCGCTGCGGGTTCTCGAAGAAGTGGGCCATGCCGTAGCGGAAGTAGCGGATGGCGTCGAGGACGTCCTGGGAAGGGACGATCTGTTGGAAGCCCGTGGCCGCGGCCTTCGCCACCTGCCTGGGGTCGGTCAGCTCGTGGACGACGATGGGCACGGGGTTGCTGGCGTTGAAGAGCTGCCACTGGTAGGCGGCGAAGGCGTCGTCGGCCAGGCCGTAGCCGCCTTTGCCGTCGGCGGCGTAGGTGTAGACGCTCACGCCCTGGAAGTGGCGGCACAGCTCAGTCGGCAGCCCCTTGTTGTTGCCAAGGCGATGGACGACTGCGATGTGCCCCGAGAAGCCGAGCGAGAGGCGCGAGGTCTGCTGAAGCCCCTTGCCGTCGGGCGTCAGGATGCCCTTCGGCGGGAAGTTGGTGTTGCCCAGGATGAGGTAGCGGTTGCCGTAGTCGTCCGCGATGTCCATCCCCTGGAGGCAGGCGAAGTCCTTCGTGCTGTTCCGCTCGCAGTCGGCGATGATCTTCGGCCAGTCCTCGGCCCGCAGCTTCTCGAAGCGTTCGGCGAAGACGATGGCGCGATAGCCCGCCGCTTTGGCCGCCCTGGCCCATTGGGCGATTGAGCCGCGGCCCTCCGAGTAGCGCGTTCGCGGGCCGACGAGCAGCTTGTTCATCTCCTGCGGCTTCGTCACCAGCGGGTCGGGGATTTCGTCGTAGAAGGGCTGGCCGCGCCAGTAGACGATGTTGGGCGCATGGTGCGCCCAGGTCGGCGGCAGCTCGACCCTTTTCCAATCCACGACGGCGAAGTCGGGGATCGGCTCGTCGGGCAGGCTGCGGGGCTTGAGCTTGGTCTGCCACGGCTCGGGCTTGCCGCCGAGGCCGGCCTTGGTGCTGGCCTCCGCGGCCCAGCGGAGCAGGTTGTCGAAGAGGATGCCCCAGTCGCTCGGCGTTTTCCCGTCGCCGCGCTCGAAGGCGATGCCGTTGAGCGGGCCGGTGGAGTTCTCGCCGACCTCTGTGCGCTTCTCGTCGAAGGCGTAGCTGAGCAGGTAGTAGGCGCCGAGGCCGACGACGGCGACGCGGCCTTTTCCCGCCTCGCGGACGGCGGCGAGGACGGGCGCCCGCCCCGAATCGCCGTCAACCCACTGATAGGCGTCGCCGAGGCGCACGCACCTGCTCGTCTTCTCGCCCCAGGCGAGGGGTTTCCACGCGCGGTCCTTCGGCAGGAGCGGGTTGGTCGAATAGGCATCGTCCCATCGCATGCACACGCCGGGATAGGCGAGGGCGCGGACGCCCTCAGTGGCAGGGTGTCTGGCGATGCTGCGGGTCCAGGAGTAGACGAACGGCGCGTTGTAGACCTTGGGGCCGGGGATGGCATTGGCGTCGTCGCGGACGGTCTCCCAGCCGACCTCCATTCCCCAAGGGGCGAGAGCGGCGTTGAGGGTGGCGGCCACCTGGCTCCCCGCCTCGGCCATGAGCGGCACGACGACGAGGCCCCCGCCCTCCCCCACGTATTGCTGAAGGAGCTTCACGTTCGCGGCCGTGTTCAGCAGCACCACGCCGCCCGGGGCGTAGTAGGAGCCGCCATTGAAGTCCGACAGGCCCGCCAGGACGACGACGCTGAACTGCCGCAGGTAATCAAGCGTCAACGGCTCGGTGTCGGCGACGACGCGGTGGAGGTAGCCGCGTTCGTCGAGCTTCTTTGCCACGGCGGGGTCGAGGGGGAGTTGCCCCGCGCCGCCCGGCCCCATCACGAACAGCACACTGATTGGCCCACCCCCTTTGCCGCCCATCCTCGGCTCCGGCAGGCCCCCGGCCTGCACGATCACGGCTGAGAGCGCGAGGGAGACCGCGGAAAGCCATCGTGCGCTCATGAGAAGTCCTCCTCTGGCCATTGCCACTTGACGCGCCGGGACGCGCCCAGTAATGTACTTGCCTGAGGCTTTCGCTTCAACCAGCGGATTCGGAGCAAGCGGGACATGCGTAGGCTGGTCAAGGTGGGCGACTGCACAGTGGAGGTGCTCACACAAGGAACGGCATTCGCCGGATTGGGCAAGGTCCGCATCGGCACCACCCTCGTTCGCTCGGGGCGACTGCCGCTCCGGCCCTGCTCCCAGACGTTCACAGGCCTGGAACTTGGCGGGCTGGAACTCCTCGGCATCGAGGAGCGAAAGAGCAGCGTCCGCATCAGGACGAAGGCCATCTTCCGCCCGCTGCCCGTCAAGCTCCTGCGCGACCACAGCTTCGACCCGATCCACGAGACCGGCGATTGGGACAAGCCGGCCGCGGCCGGCACGGGCCGGCTCGACATCGTGCTGAGGCCGGCGTCGGATTCCTTCGGAGGCGTGGCCTTCGACGGATTCTCCTACCACTACGAGTACGAGAGCAGGGACGTCCCGCTCTTCTACCTCATGGACCTGGCGAGCTGGGAACTGGATGGCGACATTCAGGGGGCCACCGCGATCTCGCAATCGTCCTGCTCCGCGCCCACAGCCACCTTCGCCGACGACACGAAGTGGACGACGGAGGGCGTGATCCATTGGGAAGACGCCGCCTCGATCGCCAACCCCGTGATGACCCACAACCTGCCGCGCTGGGCCTCGCACCAGGCGTTCGACTTCCAGTGCAAGGGCGGAAAGACGCTGCTCGGCGTCTTCGAGCGGGTCGAGCTGATCCGCAGCGTCTTGCGGCGCGAGCCGGGCAAGCCCGAACTCAAGTGCTTCGACAAACACATCTTCGACCAGGCCTTCGCCGTCAGCACCTCGGCCAAGAGCATCCTTCTCAACATCGAGCCCAAGAGCGACACCGATCAGAAGAACGTGTGGACGTGGGTGTTCGATGCGGTGGCGGACAGGGCCCGAGCGGAGTTCGGTCTCGCCGAGGAGCCGCTCGTGCCGCGCCTGTGCCAGAACTACTGGCACAACTTCACCATAGATACGTATCGCCGCGACCTGTTGCCCGCCGCGATCAACCTGGGCTTCAAGGCCCTGTTCGTGGACAACCTGAACAAGTCGGCCATGACCGAGCGCTGCCCGCATCCCGACTTCCACTGGAACATGTGCTGCGGCCACGAATACGAAGTGGCGCCCCGCCTCGGCGGACCGGCCGCCCTCCAGCGCTTCGTCGCCGACTGCCGCGAGCACGGCATCCGCGTGAACGCCTGGACGAACAACGACCAGGCCCTCTCCAGCCCCGTGAACGCCGCCGAGCGCGACGACAAGGGCTGGTTCGTCCGAATGGAGGACACACGCCTGAAGTACGGCGGCGCCTACGGCGCCGTCTTCAGCATCCTGGACATGGGCGTCGAACCCGCCCGCCGCTACTGGATTGACTGCCTGAAGAAGATCAAGGCCGAGACGGGGCTGGACGGCTATCTCTACGACAGCTTCTACAACCTGGGCTTCATGCCCGTGAACTACCGCACAGGCAAGCCGAGCACCCAGTGGCGAGGGCTGCTCGCGGCGTTCAAGGAGCTTCAGGACGCGGGCATCCATTTCCTCATCGAGAGCTTCGGCCCCTTCGGCAGCCCGCAGCACGGTTGCCCCGCCGCCTACGCCGAGCCGCAGAACCTCTTCGCCTGCTACAAGGTCACGGGCGGCTTCGGCTACACCACGATTCCAACCACCGACCTGATCCAGATCGAGCAGTCGGTGGGCACCCTCTACCGCTTCTTCGCCCACATGGCCTCGCCCAGCTTCGGGCTGTTCCAGAACGGCGTGCGGATTGACCGCATCTGGACCGAGCGGCACAAGCGTGTGCTGGCCGACTACAACGAGAACTATCCCCACATGCACAAGCGATTCCTTCAGGAAGACGGCTTGGGCGTCCTCTGGCACGACGCAGCGGGCAAGCGGGCCACGCTGTGGAACTTCGCCGCCCGCGACGCTGCCCTCCCCGGCCGCGTCCGCGACCTCACGGCGGGCGCCGACCTGCCGGCCTCAGCCAGGTATCCCATTGAACCATTGCACACGTACGCGATCACCGGCGCCGCCAAGCTGCCGATGAGGCTAGCCACAGGGACTCCACCTTGAGCCACTGCTCCGCCGCGGCTTTTCATTACGTGGACACACCGCCGGACCTCGCCGCGCTGGCGCGCCGCCTGTCGCACGCTCGGCTCGTCGCCCTCGACACCGAGGCCGACAGCCTGCACAACTACTACGAGAAGGTATGCCTGATCCAACTGGCCGTCGAGGGCCGCCACATCCTGGTAGACCCTCTGGCGGGGCTGGACCTGACGGAGTTCCTGGCGGTCCTGGCCGAGCGGCCGCTGTTGTTCCACGGCGCCGACTACGACCTGCGGATGCTGCGCACCTCGCTGGGCTTCCGCCCGCGGAGTGAGGTCCACGACACGCTGATCGCCGCGCAACTGGTCGGAATCCAGGAGTTCGGCCTGGCCGCTCTGGTCGAGCGCTTCTGCGGAGTCACGCTGACCAAGACGAAGCGGAAGACCGACTGGTCGCGCCGCCCGCTCGCCCCCGATGAGCTGGCCTATGCGGTAGACGATGTGCGCTACCTTCGAGCCACAGCCGAACACCTGTTTTCCGAGTTGCGCCGCCTCGGACGCTACGGTTGGTACCGCGAGTCGTGCGAGCGCCTCGTCGAGGCCACCGCGCAGGACCGCGAGCGCGACCCCGAGAACGCCTGGCGCATCAAGGGCCTGCGCGACCTGGACCGCCGCCAGCTCGCCTTCGTGCGCGAGTTGTGGCACTGGCGTGAGGCCGAGGCCCAGCGCGCCGATCGCCCGCCCTTCATGGTGCTGGGCAATGCGCAGCTCATCGCCCTCGCCGTCTGGGCTGCCGCGCACAACGCGGCCCCCTTGGCCCACGGCCCCAAGCTGCCGCGCAACTGCAAGGGAAGCCGCCTCCGCGCGCTCGAACACGCCGTCCGCCGGGCGCGGGCCACCCCGAAGGACGACTGGCCCCCCCGCCACGTGCGCGGCCGCCAGAGGCCCGGCCCCTGCGCCGACCCCCGCGACGTGGAGGCCTTGATGGCAGCGTGCGCCCGCAAGGCCGCTGACCTCGGCTTGACGCCATCCGTTCTCGCGTCGCGGGTCGGCCTGGAGGCCGTCGCGGCCCACCGTCCCGCCACGGTGCCAGAAGCGCTTGCCCGCACGCCGCTGATGCGCTGGCAGGCCGAGTTGCTGTGGCCCGAGATTCGAGAGACCCTCTCCAAGTGTCCGCAGAGAAAGGATTAGGCCATGTCTCAACCCGGGGCACCGATGGACCCTCAGGTGCTCAAGTCGGCCCTCAAGGCCTTCCGCAAGCGCCTGAAGGCCACGCTGCTCGACGACGAATCCAAGCTCGGCGGCCACGGCGCCATGACCAGCGGCCGCAAGTCGGGGCTCGTGGGCATCACCCCACCCATGGAGTTCCCCAGGGCCGTGTGGGACGAGCTCGTGAAGCAGGGGCAGCTCAGGTATCTCGGCCACGGCCTCTACCAACTGCGGCAACCGTGACGCCGCGTGGCCAGCGACCGAACCGAGCATTGGGGGCAAGGAGCACACGATGGGCAAAGTGACCAGTGCATGGGCGTTGGCGTTCGTATGCTTAGGGGCAGCCTGCGCGGGAAGCTCGGGAACCGATTGGCCCGGCTGGCGCGGGCCGAACCGCGACGCCAAGTCGCTGGAGACGGGCCTGCTCAAGGAGTGGCCCGAGGGCGGGCCGAAGCTGCTGTGGGAGGTCAACGACATCGGCGTCGGCTTCTCCAGCGTGGCCGTCGTCGGCGGCACGGTTTACATCAGCGGCGACCAGGGCGGCAAGTTGATGATCTTCGCCCTTGATCTCAACGGCAAACACCTCTGGAAGGCCGAGCACGGCGGCGCCTGCGGCGGACCCGACGGTTCCCGCTCGACTCCGGTCGTTGACGGCGGGCTGCTCTACATCATCAACGGGGCCGGCCTCGTCGGTTGCTACGACGCCAAGACCGGCGAGAGAAAGTGGACCCGCGAGATGAAGGAGTTCGGCGGCGGGCGGCCGGGCTGGAGCTACTCCGAATCCGTGCTCATCTACAAGAACCTCGCCATCGTCACACCCGGCGGCAAGAACTGCATCGTCGCGCTCGACAAGGCCACCGGCGAGAAGGTGTGGGCCAGCGAGGGCTTCGACGGCGGCGCGCACTACTGCTCGTGCATCGCCGTTGACTTCGAGGGCGTGCCTCTGATCATCAACGGCACCGGCGGCGGCATCGTGGGAGTGGACGCCCGCGACGGCAAGGTCCACTTCTCCGACCGCTTCAGCGCCGGCAACACGGCCAATTGCACCACCCCCGCCTACGCCGATGGCTACATCTTCTGGTCCAACGGCTACGGCAAGGGCGGCGTGTGCCTGAAGCTGAAGGCCGAGGGCGGCAAGGTCACCGCCGAACGCGCCTGGACCACCGACTTCGCCTCGCACCACGGCGGCTACCTCATCAAGGACGGGTACATCTACGGGGACACTGGAAGCGTGGCCTGCCTCGACCTCAAGACCGGCAAGAGGATGTGGGGCGCCCAGGGCATGGGCAAGGGCTCGCTCTGCTACGCCGACGGCATGCTCTACCTCTTCGGCGAGGGCGGCGGCCGGGCAGCTCTGGCCACCTGCTCGCCCGAGAAGATGGAGATCAAGGGCAAGGTCCAAGTCAAAGGCAAAGGACCGAGCTGGGCGCACCCCGTCGTCGCCGGCGGACGCCTCTACCTCCGCTACGACACCAACCTCTACTGCTTCGACGTGAAAGGCAACTGAGCCCGAAGCAGCGCGGTAGGGCGTGCCTGCTTGCACGCGGAACGAAGATGGTGTGCAAGTATGCACACCCTACGCCTTCGAATTGAAGGGCAATTGATCCAAGGAGAACCGACCATGAGAACGCGCGTCAGCCGTCGCAGTTTCCTCAGCACCTCAGCCGCCGGGACCGCCAGCCTGACTATCCTCAGAGACAGCCGCTCTGCAACCGCCGCGGCCGCCAATGACAAGCTCAACATCGCCGGCATCGGCGTCGGCGGGCAGGGCGGCGGCGACCTCAACGCGGTCGCCGGCGGCAACAACGTGGTCGCCCTCTGCGATGTGGACTCCGCCCGCGGCGAGGGCAGCTTCAGGAAGTTCGCGGATGCGAAGCCGTACCAGGACTTCCGCAAGATGCTAGACGAGGTCCACGCGCAGATTGACGCCGTCGTGGTCGGCACGCCCGACCACACCCACGCCGTGGCCGCCATCGCGGCCATGAAGCTGGGCAAGCACGTCTTCTGCGAGAAGCCCCTCACCCGCACCGTTTACGAGTCGCACCTCATGCGCGTCACCGCCGCCAAGTATAAGGTGGCCACGCAGATGGGGAATCAGGGCTCCGCCAGCGAGGGCCTGCGGCGCGCTGTCGAGCTGGCCTGGGGCGGCTTCTGTGGCGACATGACCGAGTGCCACCTGTGGCTCGCCAACGGCGACGGCCCCCAGGAGCGCCCGAAGGACACGCCTCCCGTGCCCCCGACGCTGAACTGGGACCTCTGGCTCGGCCCCGCACCCGAGCGCCCGTACCATCCGTGCTACGTGCCCTTCAAGTGGCGCCAGTGGCGCGACTTCGGCAGCGGCGGCGGTGGCGATATGGGCTGCCACAGCATCAACATGGCCGTCCGAGCGCTCCGCCTCGACCTCCTGTGGAACCCCGACCCCGCCGAGAAGCCCGACAAGCCGCCCATCATCCGCATCGAAGGCCAGGCATCCGAGCTCAACCCCGAAACCTATCCCCGCAACATCAAGGCCGTCTTCGACTTCCCCGCCCGCGGCAATCGCCCAGCACTCAAAGTCCACTGGTACAACGGCGGCCTCAAGCCCCCTAAGGAGGTCCTGCGCGGCTACACCATGACCCAGTGGGGCTGCCTCGTCGGCGGCGAGAAGGCGGCACTCCTCTCCACCTGCCCGTGGAACACAAACGTCTTCCTGCTGCCCGAGGCGCAGTTCAAGGACTACCAGGGCAACGAGCCGCGGATTCCGCGTTCGCCCGGCCACTACGCGGAGTGGGTTCGCGCCTGCAAGGGCGGCGAGAAGGCCTTCTCCAACTTCGACATCGGCGCCCCCACCAACGAAATCGTCCAACTGGTCCACGTCGCCACCCTGGCCGGCAAGCCCATCGAATACGACCCGTGGAACTGCAAGATCGTCAACGACCCGAATCTCAACCCGCTCCTCCATCGCGAGTACCGCGCGGGGTGGACGCTGTGACCTGTGGATAGAGTGGACACAATGGACGTTTCGAACTTCGTAGGCCCAAAGCGCTAGGCATTGCACGCCTCGGCGCCCCCATCGTCCATCCTGTCCATCATGTCCACTGGAACAAGGAGAGACTACTCTTGGCTCCAGAGAACGCCTGGGAGCAGTTCTTCGATGCCCATGCCCCCGTCTACAATCAGAATGTCTATACAAAGAACACCTTCGCAGAGGCAGACTTCGTGGTTGAAACGCTGGGAGTGTCGCCCGGCGCCCGGATTCTCGACGTGGGGTGCGGCACCGGCCGCCACGCGGTCGAGCTGGCCCGCCGCGGCTTCGCGGTGACCGGCCTGGACCTCTCCACCGAAATGCTGGCGAGGGCCGCCGAAAGGGCCGGCAGCGCAGGCGTTCACGTCGAATGGATTCACTCCGACGCCACCAGGTTCTCATTCCCAGCGAGTTTCGATGCGGCGGTGTGCCTGTGCGAGGGAGCCTTCGGGCTCCTCGGCCAGCACGACGACCCGATCGAGCAGCCGCTGGCCATCCTGCGCAACATCGCCCACGCCCTCAAGCCGGGCGCCAAGGCACTCTTCACCGTCCTCAACGGCGCCGCCATGATCCGCAAGCACCAGGACAGCCACTTTGCCGAGGGCCGCTTCGACCCCCTCACGATGGTCGTGTCCTGGGAAGTCCCCCCGCGTGAGGGCCTGCCGCCCATCCCAGTCCGCGAGCGGGGCTTCCTCCCCACCGAGCTCATCCTGCTCTTCCGCGTCGCGGGCCTGACCGTGCTCCACATCTGGGGCGGCACCGCGGGGAACTGGGGCCATCGCCCCCTCGACCTCGACGAGATCGAGATCATGGTCGTCGCCCGCAAGCCGCGTGAACCTGTCGCATCGGGCTGAGGCCAGTGGCGCGCGACGGCCCTTTCTGGGCATCGGCTCTTGCGCTGTCCCAGACCATTGAGTATGCTTCCTGAACACAGGCGGTTGCAGGCCATTCCTCCCAGGAAAGGGCATGCCATGGGTCACGCTCCATCCCGTCGGCGGTTTCTGGGGGCCGCGGCGGCCGGGATCGCCGCGCCGTATTTCGTGCATGGATCGGTGCTGGGGGCCGAGGGGCGCGCGGCGCCCAGCGACCGCCTCCGCACGGGCCACATCGGCGTCGGCGGCCAGGGCAGCGGCCACTTCGGCGCGTGTGTGGGCAATCCGGCCCTTCAGGTGATGGCCGCCTGCGACCCCTATGAGAGCAAGCGCGAGTCCAACCGATCGAAGGCCAACGCCCGCTACGCCGAGCAGATCGAGAAGGGCACCTTCAAGGGCTGCGACGCCTATGCCGACTTCCGCGACCTCGTGACCCGCGACGATATTGACGCCGTCTTCATCGCTTCGCCCGAGTTCTGGCACGCGCTCCACGCCATCTGGGCGATGCGCTACGGCAAGGACGTCTATTGCGAGAAGGCGATGACCCTCACGCTCTACGAGAGCCAGGCCGTGCGCGACACGGTGCGGCGGCACAGGCGCGTCTACCAGCTCGGCACGCAGCAGCGCTCCGACCGCAATTTCCGCTTCGCCGCCGAGCTCGCCCTCAACGGCTACCTCGGCAAGGTCCACACCGTCAAGGTCGCCGTGCCTGGCGGCTCGGCGGGCCTGCCCATCGCCCAGCCGAAGCCGGCCCCGCCCGGCATTGACTACGAGATGTGGCTCGGCCCCGCGCCCTGGAAGCCCTACACCGACACCCATTGCAGCTTCAACTGGTACTTCATCTACGACTATTGCATCGGCTGGATAGGCTCCTGGGGCGTCCACCACATTGATTCCGCCCTCTGGGGCGCCCCGGCCTTCCACACGGGCAAGGTGGAGATCGAGGGCACCGCGAAGTTCCCCGAACAGGGCATGGGCAACTGCTCGTACTCGTGGCGGGTCAACCTGCTCGCCGAGAACGGCCAGCGCATGTTCTTCACCGACGACGGCGGCCAGCCGCACGGCGTGCGCTTCGAGGGCGACCAGGGCTGGGTCCACGTCGTTCGTGGCGGCATCAAGGCCGAGCCAGAATCGCTCCTCCGCCTCAGCCTCAAGCCTGCCGACATCCACCTCTACGAGTCCCACAGCCACCACGGCAACTTCTTCGACTGCATCAGGACCCGCCGCGACCCGGTGTCGGACGTTGACGCCGGCTTCCGCGCGACTGTGACCACCATCATCGCCGACATCGCGACGCGCGTCGGGCGCAAAGTGACATTCGACTGGACTGCCGAGCGCTTCGTGAACGACGACGTGGCGAACAGCTATCTGCGCCGCCCCATGCGCAGCCCCTGGACTCTCTAGGGAGAAGCCCCATGAAACTTCCGCGTCCATCTTGTCCATTGTGTCCATTTCTTCTCCTTCTCGCCGCCACCCTCCTTGCCGCTGAGCCGCCGCTCACCCTGGACCAGGCCTTCGCTCAGGTGCCCTCCTACGACTACGGCCAGCCCGACCGGGCGCTTCACTTCCTCGAGCTGGAGATCGCGCGCGCCGCCACCGACGCGCCGAAAAAGGCCCAACTGGCCGAACGCTTCGGTGCCATCCTCGCCGATGCCAAGTCCACCCACGCCGCCAAAGTCTGGTGCTGCCAGCAACTCCTCCTCGTGGGCACGGAGGCCCAGGTGCCCATGCTCGCCAAACTGCTCGACGACGAGAAGCTGGCCGAGATGGCTCGCTTCACGCTCGAGGGCATCCCCGGCGAGGCGTCGCTCGCCGCCCTGAGGACATGTCTCGACAAGTTCAAGGGCACGCCCCTTATGGGTGCCGTCAACTCGCTGGGCATTCGCCGCGACGCGAAGTCCGTCCTCGCCCTCGCCAAGCTGCTCGTCGGCCCTGACCCACTGGTTGCGGCGGCAGCGGCGGAGGCGCTCGGCAAGATCGGCAACGCCGAGGCCGCAGCAGCATTGGCGAAGGCCGAGCTTCCAGCGAAGCAGACGGGCGCGCTCCACGATGCCCAACTGCGCTGCGCCCAGCTCCTCGCCGCCGCGGGCGACGCCGCCAACGCCGAGAAGCTCTGCGAGCAGGTTTGGGCGTCCAAGCGCCCGGTCGCCTGGCGTCTGGCCGGTCTCGCCGGCCTCGTCAAGGTGAGCAAGGAGAAGGCCACGCCCCTCGTCCTCGACGCCCTGGGTTCCGATGACGAGCTCATCCAGGCGTCCGCCGTGCAGTTGACAAAGGAGCTTCCCGGCGAGAAGGTCACTGCCGCCCTCGTGCAACGGCTTGAGAAGCTCGACCCCAAAGGCCAGGCCCTGCTCCTAAATGTGATCGCCGAGCGAGGCGACCGCTCGGCTGCGCCCGCCGTGGCGAAGCTGATGGACGCCAAGGACGACGTGGTGCGGTCCGCCGCCATCCGCGCGATGGCGAGCCTGGGCGATTCGGGCCTCATCCCCCGGCTCGGGGCAATGGCCGCGAACGAGAAGGGCATCGTGCAGCAGGCCGCGCGGGCAGCACTCGCCGCCCTCTCGGCGAGAGACGCCGACGAGCGGCTGCTCGCCGCCGCCGCCGAAGGCGAGCCAGCCGTCAGGTCGGAACTGCTCCGCGCCATCGCCGCGCGGCGCGTGCCGAACGCCACGCCGATGCTGCTCAAGGCCGCCGCGGACGCCGATGAATCTGTCCGCCGTGCGGCTTTCGACGCCCTCGGCGTCGTGGGCGCCCCCGAGTGCTACCCGAAGCTTGTCGAACTCCTCGTCGCCGCCCAGGGCGACACGCAGGCCATCGAGAAGGCCATCCTGGCAGTTGGCGCCCGGCTCGCAAACCCCGCCGACCGGGCGACGCCCCTCATCGCCGCGCTCAAGGCGGCCCCGACCGCCGCCAAGCCCTCCCTTCTCCGCGTGCTCGGTGCCACGGGCGGAGCCGATGCACTGGCAGCCGTGCGCACCCACATCATGGATGCGGACGCGCAGGTCCGCGACGCCGCCTTCCGCACGCTCACCGCGTGGCCCGATGCGGAGCCTGCGGACGACCTGCTCAAGATGGCCAAGGACGCCGAGAATCAGCGCTACCGGGTCCTCGCCCTCCGCGGCTACCTGCGCCTGGCCGGCGAGGTGAAGGATGAGGCGGCGAGGCTGAAGATGCTTGAGGCCATCCGCCCCATCGCCACTACCGCCGAATCGAAGAAGTTCCTCCTCGGCATGCTGGGCGATGCGCCCGACGCGGGCGCACTCCAGGTCGCAACCTCGTTCCTCGACGACGCGGAGGTCCGCTCCGAGGCCGCCGCCGCGGTGCTGCGAATCGGCCAAGCCGTCCTCGCAAGCGACCGCCAGGCGGTCGTCGCCGCGATGAAGACGCTGCTTGAGAAGTGCAAGGACGAGGCGGTGGTGAAGCAGGCCGAAGCTCTCCACGCTCAGGCCCTCAAGCCGCCGCAAGCCGGAGGCGGCAGCGTGCCCGAGTACGACAAGAAGCGCAGCGACGGCATGAAGGCCGACGTGGCCGCCCGCGCCCCCAAGGGCTACAAGGTGGTCTGCTACCTCAACTGCGGCCCCGACGCCTCCGACGGCGAGAAGGGCAAGCCCACCCTCCGCGTGGGTGAAGCCAATGCCTACCGCTGGCCGGGCGCCGACATCCGCCACGGCACCTGCTTCTTCACCAGCGACGACGTCAACTTTGAGGCCACCGGCCTGAACCCGAGGAAATCGTATCAGCTCGGGTTCTCATGGTGGGACTGCGACCACGACACCCGAGCCCAGTCCGTGTGGGCGGGAAACACCAAGCTCCTGGAGAAGACCAAGCTCCCCTCGGGCGCGAAGGGCGAGAAGGCCGTGGAGAAGGTCGTGCCCATCCCCCAGGCGCTCACAGCCAAGGGGAGCGTTCGCATCAGCTTCCGCAACGAGGCCCAGCCCAACGCCGTCGTCAGCGAGGTCTGGCTCCTCGAGAGCGAGGCCGACGGCCCTCAGGGCGAAGCCGGGGCGCCTGCCCCTGCTCCTGTGGGCGGGGCGTCCCTGCCCCGCGAAGGCGCCAAGAAGGTGCTCATCATCACGGGCATTGACTACCCTGGCCACCCTTGGAAGCAAACCGCCCCCATCCTGGCGGACATTCTCCGCAAGGACGCCCGCCTCGCGGTGGATGTCAACGACAACTGGAAGGCGGCCCTCGCATCGCCCAAACTGGCCGACTACAGCGTGGTCGTGCTCCACATGATGAATTGGGAGACGCCCGATCCGCCGGCGGAGACGCTGGCCAACTTCCAGAAGTTCGTCGCCGATGGCGGGGGCCTCGTCCTCGTCCACTTCGCCTGCGGGTCGTTCCAGAAGTGGCCGGAGTTCGTGAAGATCGCCGGGCGGGTCTGGAACCCCAAGATGCGCGGCCACGACCCCCACGGCAAGTTCGCCGTCGAGTTCACGGAGGTCAAGCACCCCATCACCGAGGGTCTGAAGCCCTTCGAGACCCTCGACGAGCTGTACACCTGCCTCGACGGCGAAACGCCCATGACCATACTGGCCAAGGCCACGTCGAAGGTGGACAAGAAGGACTACCCGATGGCCTTCGTCCTGGAGTATGGCAAGGGCAAGGTGTTCCACAGCCCCCTGGGTCACGACGCCCGCGCCTTCGCCGCTGAAGGCGTCGGCGAGCTTTTTCGTCGCGGCACCGCCTGGGCCGCAGGGCTGCCGCCCGTCGCCAAGTAATGGCGCCCTTCTATCGGACATTGTGCGTCTTCGGTCGCATCTGTCACAGCGAGGAGCAACCCGAATGGATGAACGAGATGGCACGTCGCGTCGGCGCTTTCTGGGCGCCGCGTTGGGGGCAGGGGCGGCGGGGCTGGCCGCCTCGTGCGTGGGGCCAATGGGCGAACCCGGCAAGGCCGGGGAACAATTCGGAAAGGGTCAAGGCATGAAGATCGGCTTCCACACGGATGCATTCAACACCGCGTACTGGAGCTTCGAGAAGTGCCTTCAGTGGGCGCAGAAGAACGACGTGCACTGCATCGAGTGCGGGGTGATTGACGGCGTGAGCTGGATTCACGGCCTCGGCTACCAGCCGCACGTGGCGCTCCACGAAGACCCCCTCCTGCTGCGCCGCAAGATGGAGAAGTACGGCGTGCGCTTCTCGCAGATTGACGCCGCCTTCCCCCTAAGCGGCAAGGACGGCATCCCCTACGGCGTGCCCTACGTTCACAACGCTATCCGCTGGGCCAAGCTGGCCGGCTGCCCGAACATCGCAACGACCGACGGGTTGCACAAGCCCGAGGGCCTCGACGACGCCCGCGCGATGGACCTGATGAAGCACGCCTACGGTCTGATCCTGGAGGTCGCCGAGGCATACGAGATCGTCGTCACCATCGAGGTCCACGGCTACTTCACCACCCGCCCCGAGATGATGGAGAAGATGCTCGCCTTCGTGGACAGCCCCTGGCTGCGGATGAATATGGACACGGGCAACACCTTCATCGCGGGGCAAGACCCCGTGGCGTTTCTCAAGCGGTTCATCGGCAAGGTCAGCCACGTCCACGTAAAGGACGTATCGCCCTCCCTCGCGGCCGCAGTTCGCGGCAAGCAGACGGGCATCGCGGTGAGCCAGTGCGCCATCGGCGACGGGGTGAACGCCGACAACATCCGCACCTGCCTCACCCTGCTCCGCGACCACGGCTTCAAGGGCACCCTCTCGATGGAGTGCGAGGGCCAGGGCGGTCCGATGATCGAGAAGTCGCTTGGCTGGCTCCGCAAGACCTTGGCCGACCTGAAGATCCCCGTGGAGGCGTGACCGACACGCAGCAGGAGTGTTCCACGTGAAGCAGATTGTCAAGGCGTTTGTGGGCGTTGTCGCTGCGTGGGCGCTGGCGGCTCCCGCCACGGAGGGCGGCGAAGGCAGGAAGAAGATCGTCTTCATCGCGGCCGCGGGCAGTCACGGCTTTGGGCATCACGCCTACAAGGCGATGTTCCTGCTCTACGCGAAGCTGCTGAACGAGAACGCGCCGAGCATCGAGGCAGTGGTCGCCACCGGCGGCTGGCCGAAGGATGCGGCCGTCCTCGACGGCGCCGCGGCCATCGTCCTGGGCAGCGACGGCGGCGGCCTCGTGCACCAGAAGACAGCGGAGCTCGGGGAACTCGTGAGGAAGGGCGTCGGCATCGCCTGCATCCACTACACACTCGACCTGCCGAAGGGCAGCAAGGCGGCCCAACTCCTCCTCGACGCCATCGGCGGCTACTACGAGCAGCACTGGTCGGTGAACCCCTCGTGGGAGGCGGATTTCAAGGAGTTCCCCAAGCACCCCATCGCCAACGGCGTGAAGCCGTTCAAGATCAGCGACGAGTGGTATTTCCACATGCGCTTCGTGGACGACATGAAGGGCGTGACGCCCATCTTGACGGCCATTCCGCCCGACGGCGCGAAGAAGGGAGGCGATGGCGCCCACAGCGGCAACCCAACCGTCCGCTCCCGCATCGGCTTGCCTGAGCACGTGGCCTGGGCCTTCGAGCGCCCGGGCGGCGGCCGCGGCTTCGGCTTCACAGGCGGCCACACCCACTGGAACTGGGGCCACGACCAGATGCGCAAGCTGCTGCTCAACGCCTTCGTGTGGGTGGCAGGGGCCGAAGTGCCGCCGAACGGCGTGCCGTCGCCGACACCGACCGTTGACGAGCTGGTGGCCAACCAGGAGAGTCCGACACCCCAGGACTGGAAGCCCGAGCGGATTCAGCAGATGATTGACAAGTGGAACCAGCCGTAGGGCGTGCATACGTGCACGCGGAAGGTCCCCAGCGGTGTGCAGGCGTGCATACCCTACGCGGCGGGGTTCACAAGCACCTCGGCGATGACGCCCAGGTGGTCCGACACACGGTCGGCAATGACCTCATAGCGGCCGAACCGCAGGGCGGGCGAAAGCAGAATCCAGTCCAGCCGCAGCCGCGGCCGGCGCGCGGGAAACGTGGCCAGGTCCCTAGCCTCGGGCAGGCACGGTTGCACGCCCAACTCGTTCACGAGCAGGTGAATGGCATCGTCGCGTCGCCGCCACCAGCAGTTCAGATCCCCCAGGATGATCAGCGGCTCTTTGCTGTGCGCAAGCTCGTCCACCATCGTGAGAATCTGCTGGCGGCGCGCGGGCTTGCGAAGAAAATCGAGGTGCACCGACACCACGTGCACCGCCCCGCCTGGTGCGGCCGGCACCGGCAACAGGGCCGAGACGAAGCCCTTCGAGCCGCGCAGCGGGAAGCGCGGGAAGGCCACCGACCGCGGGCTGTGGAGCGGCAGGCGCGAGAGAATGGCCGTGCCCACCGAGATGCGCCGCCTGCCAAACGCCTTGCCGTTGTGCTCGCCCCAGAAGTGGTGCTCGTAGCCGGCCAGGTCAGCCAGCTTCTCCACGTGGTGGAAATCGCCGCTCCAGAACGACGGGCCGTCAGCCTCCTGGAGAGCAACCACATGGGGCGCCTCGCGGCGGAGCACCGCCGCCACATCGCACAGATTGGCGTGGAACTTGTGCCGACGCACGAACACCTGCTGCGCCGCGAGCTTGCGCCCGTGGGCCACGTTCAGGCTCATCACGCGCAGGCATTCGGTGCCAGAGGGGCCGGGGGCAGCGGGCCGCTCACGCATCAACGTCGCCGTCTCCGTCAACCTTCCCGCCTTCCCCATCAGTCTAAGGCCCGCATCGTGCAATTTCAAGCGGAAAAATCGCGCCTGTGCCCCTTGCCTTGCCCGTTCCTTTTGCTACACTCGACAGCACACTCACTGGGACCTGGAAGGGAGATGCCTGATGCAGAACTCTGCGATCGTCCTCTTGTGCCTCACGGCGGGAGCTGCCATGGCCGCTGACTATCGCGTGCCGCTGATGGATAAGGCGCCCATCGTTGACGGCAGGATCGAGCCGGCCGAGTGGGCGCGAGCCGTGGGATTCGACGGCTTCGCCTTCAACGGCGCCCTCGACCGCCGCCGCGTGCGCGCCTGGGTCGCCGCCACCAAGACGCACCTCTGCTTCGCCATCCAGTCGCAACTGCCCGACGAGGGGCAGCTTGTCGCCGAGGTCGCACTCGACACGGTCAAGCTCGTCTTCGACGACTCCGTCGAGGTCTGGACTGACCCGACGCCCGGCTCCGAGCACGGCCAGGCGTTCCAACTGCTCGCGAATGCCGCTGGCCGCATGGCCTATAAGCACCACGGCCGCGGCAACGTGCCGGAGAACCCGACGTGGCAGGGCGACTGGAAGGTGGCCAACGGCTTCCACGACGGCTCATGGCACTGCGAGATCGCCGTGCCTATCGCCAGCCTCCCGCAGGTCGGCAGCCTGCGGGAGGCCACCCAGGGGCAGTGGGGCATCAACCTCTGCCGCAACTGGAAGAACCCCTGGGCCTTCTCCTCGACCGGCGGCGGAGGCTATGCCCCCAGCGACCGCTTCACCTTTGCCCCTGATGCCCTGGCCATCGCCCACGAGAGCCGGGCCGACGCCTTCGTCGGCGATCTCCACCATGCCCTCGTCCTCTCCAACCCGACGACCACCCCCATCACCGTCAAGGCTGCCCTCTCGCTCAAGCGCGACGTCATGCCGGAGTTGACCAACTCCGAAACCCTCACCCTCGCCCCCGGCGAGAAGAGGGAAGTGGCCATCAAGGCCAAGGACGACGCGACAAGGAAGTTCGAACTCACGCTCTCCGTCACCTCACCCGACGGCAAGACGGTCTTCTACCAGCGGACGGTCGCCTGGCAGAAGGGCGAGCCGTGGCGCTGGACGACCAGGAAGAAGGAAGTCCTTCCCATTGACTTCCAGTTTGCCTACTATCCCTACAGGAACAAGATGCGGGTGCTGGCCGACGTGTCGAACCTGCCACAGGACGCCAAGCTGGAGAAGCTCACGTGCGTCATCCGCCCGAAGGGCCGCAGGCGGGCCGTCAAGAGCGTGACCTTCGATGCCTTCAAGGACGGCCGTCAGGAGCTTGAGTTCACCCTCCCCCACCTCGACGGCCAATACGAGATCGCCCTCACCGCCCAGGGCCAGAACGTGCCGAAGGGAGAACTCGTCAAGGAGTTCGAGCGCACCGTCTACGAATGGGAGCGTAAGGGCCTCGGCACCAGCACCAAGGTCTATCCTCCCTTCACCCCCATCAGGGTCGAGGGCAAGAAGATCTCCACCGTCCTCCGCGAGCACACGATGAACGACTTCGGCCTCTGGGACCAGGTCGTCGCCGCCGGCAAGCCGCTCCTGGCCGCACCCATGCGCATTGTGGGCGGCGTTGCTGGAGACCTGCTCGAGGAGAAGCAACTGGGCGTCAAGTTCAGCGAGGCGGCGCCTCACAAGGCCACCAGCCGTGCCACGTTCCGGGTCGGCGCCCTGGAAGCCGAGGCGACCTCCGCCTGGGACTACGATGGGATGATGAGGGTGGACCTCAAGCTGGCTTCGGCCGCCGGTCAGGTTCTCGACCACCTCGACCTCGAAATCCCGCTCAAGGACGACATGGCGCCGATGATCCATGCGATGGGCGACGGAATCCGCAACACCGTCTACGCCCGCGTGCCGCAAGGCGAAGGCGTCGTGTGGGACAGCACCAAGGTCCAGGTCAACGACTTCCCGAAGGGCTTCTGCTCCTACATCTACGTCGGCAGCCCGGTGCGCGGACTCTCGTGGTTCTGCGAGAACGACAAGGGCTGGTCCTGGGACCCCGCCAAGCCGAATCTCGATCTCGTTCGGAAGGGCGATCAGCTCATCCTGCGCGTCCATTTCCTCAACAGGCCGATGGTGATCAAGGAGCCGAGGACCATCACCTTCGGCCTTCAAGCCGCGCCGGTGAAGCCGCGAATCGGCAACTGGCGCTACGCCTGGCACCGCGAACGCTGCCACCTGCTGGGCACCGACATCAACTGGTTCGCCCTCGGCGACTGCGGCTCCGTCTACCCCGCCGGCAAGGACATGGCTCTCTGGGAAGCCCTCGCCCGCGGGAGCAGGGAGAAGCTCTCCGACGACGAGATCAACAAGGTCATCGAGCACGGGCGCAAGTACTTCGAGCCGTACGGCGAGGAGAAGGTCAAGAGCTACATCGCTCATGTCCGCCATAACCTCACCTGCCACCTGGGCGCCAAGATGGTCTTCTACTACAACCGGGCCAGCTACCAGCTCGCCGACGAGTTCCAGACCTTCCAGGACGAATGGGGCCTCTCCGACTACCGCACCGTGGGCAAGGGCAACGGCATCTGGGAGATCAAGATCGACCCCACCGAATCCTACATTGACCACGCGCTTTACTGGTACGGCAAAAGCTTCGACATCGGCGGCAACCAGGGGGTCTACTGGGACAACTATTTCTTCGTCGGCTCCTACAACACGGCGACGACCGACGCCTACAAGCGGCCCGACGGCTCGGTCATGCCGTCCAACGGCCTCTGGGGCCTCCGCGACCTCGTCAAGCGCACGTTCGTCTACATGAACGAACGCGGCATGCGGCCCATCACCATGCCCCACATGACCTCCACCAACATCCTCCCCCTCTACTCCTTCGCCACGGTGCAGTACGACTGGGAGTGGAAGTACTCGGAGGGCGACGTGCAGTATCGCTTCCCCCGCGAGTACATCCTGCTCGTCTCGACGGGCGAGCTGGCGGGCGTGTGGCCCGTGCTCCTCGGCGACCACGGGAAGCTGGCCAACGACCCGTGGACTCAGCGCACCTTCGCCGCCGTGTGCCTCGTGCACGAGCTCGACTGCTGGGGCCGCAACGACGTCTGGGAGCCGCTCTTCAAGCACGTTCACCGCCTCGTGGAGTCCCCAGGCCTGGAGGTCTATCGCTACTGGGACGAACGCCCTCAGCCCGTGGTGGCCGACAGCCCCGATCTGCCCACCATCGTCTACTCGCTCAAGGGCAAGGAGGCGGTCTTCGCGGTCGTAAGCTACGCCGAGAAGGACCTGGATGCCACGCTGACCATTGACGCGAAGGCCCTCGGCTTCGAGGGCGCCTACAAGCTCTTCGACGCCGAGAGCGACAAGGAGGTGCCCGTCGAGGGAAACAAGCTGAAGCTCACGATCAAGAAGCACGACGTCCGCGAGTTCAGAATGCTGCCGCAGTGAGACCGCGAATCACGCGAATCGGGCGAATGGGGAGAAGCAGATGAACCGGTTGCCCCTGGCCGCGATGGCAGGATTGTTCCTGGTGTCGTGCCACGCGCCGATGGCGCCTGTCGCCGTAGGGCCGGCGCGCGAGCTGTCGCGGTTTCTCGGCGTGCCGCCGGCGCTGGAGGACCGGCTGCTCTATTACCACGGCTTCGAACAGTTCGGCGGGCAGCCAGAGGCCAACAAGGCGGACCTGGTGCAGGTGGGCAACGTGAACTCGGTGCCCGACGGCATGCGCGGGCGAGGGGCAATGACCGGGAACGGCAGCGTGCTACAGCTCCGCAGCCCCGAACTCTCGCCCCACCGGCCGCTCACGGTAATGCTCTGGTGGGCGCTGGCCGAGGACGCGAGGCCAGAGACCGGCTTCGGCCTCGTGCACCTTCAGGGCCGCGGCATCATCTCGCACTTCGCCGCGGGGAAAGGCCCCTGGTGCGCCCTCCAGCGCACCGCGGCCGTGCTCCAGGTCTACTACTTCCCCGGCATCCAGAACGTCAATGGCATCTACGACGCCGATTGGGCGGCGCACATCGAGTTGAGGGCCGGCGCCTGGCACCACACGGCCCTCGTCATCCAGGGCGCGTCGCTCGTCGAGGTCTACACCGACGGTCGCCTGGCCTGGAAGACCCGCAACGACGGCCGGCCGTTCCACGAGGACGACAAGGTCGGCGAGGTCACGTTCGGCACGCGGGGAGCCCCCGGCCTGCTGATTGACGAGGTGTTCGTCCTCCGCCGCGCCCTCACCGCCGCCGAGATCGCCGACTACGTGGCCGCCATCCGCCAGATGCGCGAGGCCGGCTATCCCGCCCATTGACTCCCCCCCACGCTCGCCGGTATACTCTTGCGGGCCGTGACGGCCGGGTTCCCCCAGACAGCCCCCGGGCAAGAAGCGAGGAAGTGCATGGAATTCGAGGCACTGAAGAAGTCGGGCATCACCAATCTGCTGTCAGCCTTCGGCAAGAGCATCTCGCTGCCGCAGGGCATCTTCTACTGGACCGGCCGCGCGAAGAAGGAAGCGACGATTGACGCCACGATCGGCAGCGCGCAGGGCCCCGAGAGCGAAATCATCGCCGGCGCGCCCGATAAGGCGGTGACCTTCTACCTCCCCTCGGTGCAGCGGCATTTCGCCGGCCTCAAGAGCGAGGAGACGGTGCCCTATGCGCCCATGCTCGGCCTGCCCGACCTGCGGAAGGCCTGGCGCGACTGGATTCTGCGGAAGGTGGGCCCCCTGCGCGAGCGCGTGGAGCCCTGCCTCTCCCTGCCCGCCGTCACGCCCGGCGTCACCGGCGGCCTCTTCCTCGCCGCCAAGCTGTTCCTGGACAAGGACGAGGTGGTGGTATCGCCCGACCGCCTGTGGGAGAACTACAGCAACATCGTCGAGCGCCACATCGGCGCGCGAATCGAGACATTCCCCTTCTTCGAAGCCGGCCGCTTCAACCTCAAGGGCATGCAGCGCAAGCTTCTCGACACCCTGGCTCAGCAGCCCAAGGCGCTGCTGATGCTCAACTTCCCCAACAACCCCGTGGGTTTCAATCCGCCGCAGGACATGGTGCAGCCCATCGTCCAGGCCCTCATCGAGGTCGTCGAGCAGGCGGGCAAACCGATCGTCGTCCTGTGCGACGACGCCTACGAGGGCTACGTCTACGACCCCGCCGCCCTCCAGCGCTCGATGTTCGGCGACCTGTGCGACGCCCACCGCCGCATCCTGCCCATCAAGCTCGACGGCATCTCGAAAGAGTTCCTCTTCTACGGCGGCCGCCTCGGCTGCCTGACGTTCGGCCTGCCCTCCGGCCTCGACGTGGACCGCAAGACCCTTCAGGAAGAGCTGGACAATAAGCTCGGCGGCATCGTGCGCAGCACCGTGTCGAACTGCACCCGCCCCGTGCAGTCGGCCATCCTCAAGGCCCTCGGCCAGCTCGATCAGGTGCTGGCCGAGCGGCAGCGGACGGTGGACGTGCTTGGCCGCCGCGCGAACCTGTTGAAGGCGGAGTTCGCCAAGGTGGACCTGCCGCAGCTCAAGCTGCTGCCCTTCAACGCCGGCTTCTTCTGCTTCTGCGACGTCGAGGGCGTGCCGGCCAACAAGCTGGCCGAGCACCTGATCGCGAAGTACAAGATCGGCGTCGTGCCCAGCGAAGGCGGCAAGATCAACGGCATCCGCATCGCCTTCTGCTCCGTGCCCGAGAAGGACATCCCCACTCTGGTCAACGGCATCGTGAGCGCGATCAAGGACCTGGCGGAGAACGCCTAGAGCGTCCAGAGGAATGGAGCCTGTGGGCGGGGCGTCCCTGCCCCGCGAGGAGTTCCACAGGGCAGAGACACCCCGCCCAGAGCGGAATACCCCGACCACAACGCGGCCGTGGATGAGACTGGCTTCATTCCCCCCAGGAGCCTATCCCACCGGCGTCCACCGTCCCGTGCTGGCCGCCTCGTAAGCGGCGTGGGCCACGGCGACGGCGGTGCGCGCCTCCTCGGGGCTGGCGACCGGCTCCGCTCCGCGCAGGAGGCAGGCGAGGATGTGGCGGTCGTAGTCCAGCCCGTCCTCCGCCGCCAGTTCCACGGTATGCCACTCGTTGCTGCGGCACACATAGCGCAGCAGGCGGTGCCCGCCCGCCGGGCCGTAGTAGGCGTATTCCGCGTGGGCGTAGCCCTGCTCGTAGAACAGTTCGACCGCGATCTCGAGGATGCCCTGGGTGAAACTGCCCGGCAGCCGGGCCTCGAAGGTGGCGAACACCTGCGCCGCGGCGCCGCACTTGTAGTCCACGACCACATGGGCCGTCGTCTCGGCCTTGTGGGCCGGCCAGCCTTCGGGCCGATGGCAGCGTGCGACGACGCCGAGGGGCGCCCCCAGGTACCAGTTGCACAGGTCGAGCACGTGGCAGCCGCCGTCGAGCAGGACGCCGCCCCCCGCCTCCCCGTAGGAGCCTTTCCAGCTTGCGGGGTCGGCCATCCGCGCCCCCTCGTAGCCGAGGAACTGGATGCACGCGGCGACGGGCTTGCCCATCTTCTCGTGCCCGATGAGGCGCTTGAGTCGGCGGAACATGGGGCTGGCGCGCTGGTTCTGCACGGGGAAGAGGCGTCGCCCGGCCGCGCGGGCTGCGGCGATCATCGCGTCGCACTCGGCCGGGGTGACGGCCAGCGGCTTCTCGCACAGCACGTGCTTGCCGGCTCCGAAGGCGTCGAGGGCCATACGGGCATGAAGGTGATGAGGCGTGGCGATGACCACAAGGTCCAGGTCCTCGCGCGTCAGCATCGCCCGGTAGTCCTCGTAGGTGGCGATGGCGGGCGCCTGTTGCCTGGCGCGGACGAGGGCGACGGGATCGCGGTCGGCCACGCAGATCACCTGGGCCTCCTCGCACCTGGCGATGGCGGCCAGGTGATCGCTCCCGGCCATTCCGAGGCCAACGACTCCCACACGCACGGGACCGGTCATCATCGCGAGTCTCCCACCTTGGGCGCGGTTGCGGCGGCTCGGCTGAGCGTGGCGCATTATACGCCCCCCGCAGACTCCGAACAACCGCCTTCACTGGCTGAGAGCCAACTCAACACTTCAGCAGGATGAGTTGCGTCGTCTCTGTAGGCACCATGTCGGCGCCCCGCGGGACATGCAGCGTAGCCGTGCGCGACCTTACCGCGCGGGACTGCGCTGGGTACGTCATGAAGCCGCAGGCACTCTCCGTGAGTGCACTTGGCGTTTGACAAGCCTAAAGCCAGCCTGTAACCTTTGGGGGTGTACGGCATCCACATGCAGCCGTCAATCGAGATGTGCGGCTGGCAACAGGAAGGTTTGAGCAGTTGTCTACCGCGTGTAGGAGAACCTAGGCCATGGCTTGTGTTGCCAGCATCATCAACCTGAAGGGCGGTGTTGGGAAGACTACTCTGACCATGATGATTGCGGAATTCCTCGTCTTTCGGGCCTTTAAGCGCGTCCTGCTGATTGACATGGACGCCCAAGCCAACCTGACCTACTGCATGGTGCCCAGCAATAGTATCCAGCAGCAGCGCGAGAGCGAGAGGACCTTGTACCATCTCCTACAACGTGCTCTGCGCAACGACCCCGTATCGATACCCGACTTCATCACCCAGCCGCCTCTCGTGGTGAGCAATATCCAGCGGTCCAGCCTAGTGGGGCCACACTATCCCGGTGTCCTCCACATGATTGTGTCAGTGCCTGACGTCGCTGAACTGGATGAGGAACTCGTTCAGCTCTGGGAAGGTGGGCGACCCATGCCTGGCGGCGTTCGACACTGCCTGCGCGAAGCTCTCGAGCCTGTGCGCAACCAGTATGACTACGTGATCCTGGATTGTCCCCCAGGGCTGTCGCTGTTCTCGTCCACGTCCTTGGTAGCAAGTGACATCTTCATATCACCCGTGATACCCGAGCCATTGTCCTTGCAGGGCGTAGACCTTGTTCAGAAACGAGCCGGTGAACTCAACCGTCGTCACGGAGCGCGGGTGGACTTCGGCGGCATTGTCCTGAATGTCGTCAAGCACTACAGAACGACACACCGAATGACTTCACAGCGCCTCTACAGCGACGAGGGTCAGGGCACGTACCGGCCATTCCGATGGTGGATTCCTGACAATGAACGCCTCAGGAAGCTCGGTGACTTCGATCCGGACTTGTACGACGAGGTATCCAGGACCGACCAGTTCAGCCCGAAGTTCCGGTCAATAGAGAACAAGTATGGGGTCCCCTATACGCTTACAAACCCAAAGGACGGGCCCCTGAACCGGGGCGATGAAGAGGGCGAGCATTATAGGCTTCACGAGCGCCTCGACAGAGTGGTTGACGAGTTTCAGCGCCGCTGTGGTTTGAGCCAATGAAGAAGACTGACATGAAGGCCATCTCAGATGCCGTGCTCGCCTGCTACAGGGAGAGACCCGCGATCGTCAGGGAGCACATGCCGTCCATTGCAGAGGCTCTGGACAAAGCTTACCCGTGTTCGCCTGGGAGGCCTATGAGCAGGGTAACTTTGACCGAGCGTGAGCGCCAGTTCAGAGTCTCCAAACTTCAAGAGACGCTCACGGCGCTCGAGATGGGTAAGGTTTCGCAGGAGGATGCCTTGAGAGCCGTGGAGGACAGTCTCGTCTTGGCCTCCGAGTTCTCCCTCCCTGAGGCAGCTAACCACAAGGCTCTGACAAGGTTGATTGAGATGGCCCTTGGCAGGGAGCTGAAGACATCAGAGGCGGACTACGTCGTCAATGTCTCCGGTAGAGAGAGCGAGCGCGTGGCGGCAAGCCAATCTATTGTCCGCGGAGTGCTGTGTGACCTAACCTGGGATCACCGTGTGATTCGCATCTCTGTCTTTCCGGGGCGGGTTCGTGAGTGGGGTAAGGCCATGGCATTCATTGGTCGCTATTCTCCCGGCAACTGCAGAGAGCAAAGCGCATGAGTGCTCCCAGTCGGGTCATGTTTTCCACTTCCACCTTTGGTGCCTTGCTGCGCCGGGACCGCGCTGACCACGAGCGCGCAAGGCGGATATACGAACAGCTTCTCGACTGCGAAGCTGAGCTATGGACGACGAACTACACTCTCTTGGAACTCGCTCACACCTATGACCGCGACACACTGACCAAGCTGTTGAGTGCAGTGGACGAGTTCTTCCATATCATGTGGGTAGGCCAGCCACTGCACTCGGAGGCGCGGCACCAGTACCTAGCGCAACCAGACTTACGGGCATCGTTTTCGGAAGTCATCTCTGAGGTTGCCGCGCGCAGAATCGGAGCGATTCCCTTCCCGATCGCGCGTACATCATGTGATCAGGGCACGGGTACGTGTCACACCTCTGATCACACCGAGGGCACGTAATCGCCAGATGCACGAGTGCTATGGCTCACCATGCGATCCTTGAAGTGGCAGATGCGGTGCCACATGCGTGCCAGACACGCGATGGAGCGCCACACGATGGAGGTGTAAGCCCTGTAGTATCCAACGCTTGGCAATGGCGAGGGAATCGGGCGGCGCGAAAGGGTGTCGCGGGTGAGGCGCGGCCGCGGGGCGAGCGCCCATGCTTGCTCATTCCTGAGGGGGAGGAAGTGAGCAAGTATGGGTGGAATGGCGAGGATCGGCGATTCTCGCCGTTCCGGCCATACCGGCTCTGTGGGGGCGGTGAGCGAGTATGGAGGGGGCGGCCGCGGAGCGGCCAAGAGGGGCGTCCCACACGCGGAGCGCAGGGACGAGGGGAAGTGTCGGCTCCACCGAGAAGGGCGTAGATGGCTCACCAGGCGGGCTTGCGCTCGGAGCGCTCGATGAGGGGCTCGACGCGGCAGGCGACGTCGGGGGCTTTGACCAGGGGCGAGAGCTGGAGGACCAGGCCGGCGCCATCGGCCGTGGCCTGGGCTTCGGTGATGGTGCCGCCGTTGTAGGTGTCCCACCACTCGATGCGGTACGGGCCGGGCCGGAGGCCGGGGAGCCGGAAGGCGAAGGGTTCGAGGAGCCGAGCAGGTTCCTTCTTGACGAGTCGGCGGTGCCAGGTGTTGCGGCGGTCCTGGAACCAGAGGAGGGCCTGGGCGTCGGTGCGGAGGCCGACGATGCGGAGGTTGCCGCGCTCGTCGTCGCGGACGGGCTGCCAGGGCTGCCCTGTCCAGTCCACGCCGGCGAGGAACCGGCCGAGGGCGCGGTAGTGGTAGTAGAGGTCGTTGGGCTCGACGTAGTTGTCCCACCACCAGAGCATGGGAGCGCCGGCAGCGCCGCCGAGGGAGGAGGCCCAGAGGGCGTTGTGGAGGTGGATGCCGGTGCGGTCGAGGGCGTTGAGGCGGTTGTCGCTGCCGGTGGGGTGGAAGCCGAATTCGGCGATGAGGTAGGGCTTGCGGAACTGCTCGAAGTCCTGCGCCTGGTCGAGCACGAGGGCGGCGGCGTCGTATTGTTTGGGCGTGGGCTCCCAGCCGTCGTGGATGTAGGCGTGGAGCTGGACGAAGTCGAGCGCGGGCATGGCCCAGAACTCGGGCCAGTCGGTGTAGGCGGCGAGGGTGTTGGTGACGAGGTGCTGATAGGGGTCAGTGCGGTGCAGTTCGGCGGCCATCTGGGCGGTCCAGTCGAGCATGTAGGGCTCCTTGCGCGAGAGCAGCTTGCCGCGCTCGCTGGGCGCGTAGTCCATCTCGTTCCAGAACTCCCAGGCCATGATCTGGGGGGCGTGGGCCCATCGGGCGACGATGTAGCGGAGGCGGCGGCGGTAGTGGGTCTTGGCTTCGTCGCTGGTGAAGAAGTCAGCGGGATTGTCACACATGCCGCCGTGGGCGCGCCAGTAGGGGCTGTGGCGGCGCTGGGCGAAGTCGTAGAAGTTGTCGAAGCAGAGTTTGAAGGCGAGGCCGTAGGTGCGGGCGAAGCCGACGATGTGGTCGAGGCGCCAGGCGTTGTCGAGGCGGTAGTCGTCGAGCCTGGCGCCCTCGAGTTCGAGGCTCCAGGAGCACATCCAGATGCGGGTGAAGTTTTCGTGGGCGGCGGCCATGCGGCGGAAGTAGTTGTCGTAGTCGTAGGTCTTGAGCTGCGAGTCGGCCCAGCAGATGTTGTGGCCGATGGGGAAGTAGGGCTTGCCCGTCGAGTATTCGAAGTAGCGGGGGTTTCGCCGGCTGACACGGATGAAGCCGGGGCTTCGCGAGTCGGTGGCGACGAATTCACGCGCCTCCGTGCGGGCTTCGCCGCCGCGGGTCTTCACTGCAACCGTGTAGAGGTGCGGGCCAGCGAGGGTCGGCGTGTAGCGGATCTTCCAGACTCGCTCGCCGCGGGGCTTGAGCTGCTCCTTGCCGTCCTTGAGGGTCCGCTCGTAGTCCTGGTAGAGGAAGCCCTCGACGGTGCGGGAGCGGCCCGAGCGGTCGGCCACGGTGGCCGTCAGGGCGATGTCGTCGGGGTCGTAGGGGTTGTGGAAGGCGGCGTCGAGGTCTACCGTGAGTTCGAGCGGGTCGAAGAGGCGCACGGCAGAGGCGGAGGGGGCGACGCGGAGGATTCTGGGCGCCGCCGTTTGGCCGGCGCGGATCGAGGCGAGGGGGAGCAGGAGCGCGGAGCAACAGACTGCGAGGGCGTGCTTCATAGGGCTCTTTTCTGGTTGCGTTCGTCGCGATCCTATCAGGCCGCGGGCGGGAAAGCAACGTGTCGGGGGCGCCTAGAAGTTCAGGAACTTGATGCGCGAAACGACGTCCTGCTGCGAGAGCTTGCGGTCGAGGGGCAGAAGAGCGTAGGCGCCGTGGGCGTCCTTGCTGTCAATGACCACGAGGTGCGGGTTGGGCGTGGTGTAGCCCTTCTGGCACGGGTGGTGGCCGCAGACGATGAGGTCTACGCCCATGCGCTCGGCGAAGGCGGCGCTGGTGGGCCGCGCGATGTCGCGGCCCCAGGCCATGCGGAAGGCGGGGGAGTCGCGGCCGATGTCGGCCTCGCGGGTGGCCTGGGTGAACAACGCGCGGTCGAAAAGGTGCACGTACTTACCGTCGGGCAGCGAGTGGCACAGGAGGATGCCGTGGGCGGTGACGGCGGCCCAGGGGAGCGAGCGGAGGAAGCGGTTGTAGGCCTTGCGGATGACGTCGGCGTTGAATTGGTAGGCCTCCTGGAGGGCCGTGTTGAAGACGCTGAGGACCGAGCGCCCCTGCTTCATGATCTCGAGGCCGCAGAGCTCGGCGATGTCGTGGTTGCCGAGCAGGAAGTGCACCTGGCCGGGATAGACGGTCTTGTAGATGGCGGCCTCTTCGAGGAGCTGGTACGAGCGGTCGGGGGTGTCGGCGTACATCGCGTGCAGCAGTTCCTGGAGGAGGATGTGGCGCTGGGGATGGTGGCCGAGGTCGGCGATGCGGGTGATGCGGCGGAAGTTCGAGAGGTTGCCGTGGAGGTCGCCGGTGGCCATCAGCTCGCCTGTGCGGGGGAGCTCGAGGAGGCGGCCGCGCAGGCAGGGGTCCTGCTCGTTCATCGCGGCGGCGCGGGCCATGAGGTCCATCACGTAGTCGGGCGGCCGGGGTGCGGGCTCGACAGGCTCGTGTTCCACGTCTCAGTCCTCCGGGGGGAAAGGCTCGTGGGGCCGGGCGTTGGCCAGGCGCTCGCGGAGCAGGGAGTGGCGTTCGCGGATGCGGTCGTTGCGCACGGCGATGGCGATGGCCCGTTTCGTGCCGACGAGGACCACGAGGCGCCGGCCGCGCGTGACCGCGGTGTAGAGGAGGTTGCGTTGGAGCATCATGTAGTGCTGGGTGAGGATGGGCACGACCACGGCGGGGTACTCGCAGCCCTGGGACTTGTGGATGGTGATGGCGTAGGCGGGCACGAGTTCGTCGAGTTCGTCGGGGCCGTAGGCCAGCTCGCGCTCGTCGAGGCGCACAATCACCTGCCCCGCGTCAGGGCGGGCCTCGAGCACGCGGCCGAGGTCGCCGTTGAAGACCTCTTTGTCGTAGTTGTTGCGGATCTGCATGACCTTGTCGCCGGGGCGGAAGCCGCGCCCGCCGGGCGTCTCGGCGGGATTGAGCCGCTCGCGGAGCCGCTCGTTGAGGGCCTGGGCGCCCACGGCGCCGCGGTGCATGGGGGCCAGCACCTGGATATCGTCCACGGGGTCGAGGCCGTAGGCGGCGGGCAGGCGGCGCGCGACGAGGTCGAGCACCGTCTCCGCCGCCTCCTCGGGGTCGGCGCGCTCCAGGAAGAAGAAGTCCCGGGCAGGCCCCTCGCCGGGGCCGTTGAGGGCCGGCATCTCGCCGCGGTTGATGCGGTGAGCGTTGCCGACGATGAGGCTGTGGGCCTCCTGGCGGAAGATGTCGGTGAGGCGCGCCACGGCGGCCACGCCCGAGGCGATGACGTCGCGCAGCACGCTGCCGGGCCCGACCGACGGGAGCTGGTCCACGTCGCCCACGAGCACGAGGACAGTCTGCGGGCTGAGCGCGCGGGCGAGATGGCAGGTGAGCAGGAGGTCGAGCATGGACGCCTCGTCCACGATCACCACGTCGGCCTGAAGGGGGTTCCGCTCGTTGTATTCGAAGGCGCTGGTGCGCGGCTGGTATTTGAGGAGGCGATGAATGGTCATGGCGTCGGTGCGGGTGACCTCGGCGAGGCGCTTGGCGGCGCGGCCGGTGGGCGCGCCGAGGGCGACCCGCAGCCGCCGCGCCTGGAAGATCTCGACCAGGCAGCGGAGCACGGTGGTCTTGCCCACGCCCGGGCCGCCGGTGATGACGGTGAGCTTGCTGGCCACGGCCTTGCGCAGGGCATCCTGCTGCCCGGGCGGGAGCTGGATGCGGACCTGACGCTGGACCCACTCGACCGCCCTGCCCGCGTCAATGGGCGGAAATGGGGCGGGCGTAGCGGCCAGCTCCGCGAGCCTCTGGGCGACGCCCGTCTCGGCCGCGTGCAGGGCGGGCAGGTAGACGGGACGCAACGGGTGGGCATCGTCCACCACCAGCTCGCCGCCGACGCGCTGGGCCTCGATGGCGGCCTCGACCTGCTCGACGGGCACCTCGAGCATGCGGCTCGCTGCCTCGGCGAGGGTCCGCTGGGGATAGCAGGCGTGGCCGTCGTCGCCCAGCTCGCGCAGCGCGTGCACCACTCCGGCGGCGGCGCGCTGGGGCGAGTCGTGCGGGATGCCCAGGTTGGCCGCGATGCGATCGGCGGTGCGGAACCCCACGCCGAAGATGTCGGCGGCCAGGCGATAGGGGTTGTCGCGCACGATCGAGATGGCCGAGCTGCCGTACGTCTTGTAGATTCGCGCCCCCACGGCGGGCGAGACGCCGTACTCGTGGAGGAACACCATCACTTCGCGCAGGCCCTTCTGCGCGCCGTAGGCCTCGATGATCTGCTGCTGGCGCTTACGTCCGATGCCCTCCACCTCGCGCAGCCGCTCGGGCTGGTGCTCGATAACGTCGAGCGTCGCCTCGCCAAAGCGCTTGACGAGCCGGGCGGCCAGCTCCGGGCCGATGCCGGGCACGAGGCCCGAGCCGAGGTAGCGCTGGATGCCCCGCGCGCTCGTGGGGGCCACGACCTCGTAGTGCTCGACCTCGAACTGGCGGCCGTGGGTCTTGTGGGTAACCCAGCGGCCCTCGAGGCGCAGCACCTCGCCCTCCTTGAGCTCCAGCAGCTTGCCCACGGCGGTGACGAGTCCCCCCCGCCCCTCCGGGCGCACGCGCGCCACCGCGTACGCGCGGTCGGGCGCCGAGAAGACCACGCGCTCGACCGTGCCCTGGAACGACTCGGCCCCTTCGGGGGACTTGAAGAGCGACATTCCTGGCTCCGGCGCTCCCAGCGCCGCACGGATTATAGCCCGCCCGCCGGAACGTGTCAACGACTTGATCCGCCGCGGGATTCGGGTATGATGCACGGGCCGTCCACCTGCAACGGAGAGCGCGGCGTGGAGTTGCGCCGAACCTACCGCACCATCGAGCAGCGGCTACGCGAGCTGGCCACCGAGCCGCTCGAGACCCTGCTGGGCCTCTGCGGCGAGGCGCCCGCCGCCTATGCCGATGGCGCGCCGTTCGAGGACGACCCCGCCCTGCGCCGCCTCCTGAGCCGCCTGGGGCTGATCCCGCGCGCCCGCTCAGCGGCCAACCTCTACGACACCGTGAGCCGCATGGCCGAGGCGGCCGGGGAGCGCGCAGCCACGGTGCGGCGCGTGCTCCAGCTCTACTGCTCGCCCGCGGAGGGCATCCGCACCGTCGTGTGCGGCGACCGGCCCGCCTGCGCCGAGTGCCCGCTGGCCCAGGAGTGCGCCTTTCATCAGCGCGCGCCGCGCATCCGCGAACTGCCCGAGGACGAGCGGCCGCGCGAGCGCCTCATCGCGGGCGGCGAGGGCGCGCTCTCGGACGCCGAGCTGCTGGCGATCATCCTGCGCACCGGCACCACCGAGGAGACCGCCGTGGGTCTCGGCCAGAGGCTGCTGGCCCGCTTCGGCAGCTTGCGGGCCATCGCCACCCGCAGCGTGCGCGAGCTGTCGGCCGTCAAGGGCATCGGCCCGGCCAAGGCGGCCCAGGTGAAGGCCGCCGCCGAGATCGGCCGCCGCATGGCCCAGCGAGCCGCCGTCGAGCCCGGCCGCCCCATCGCCGACAGCCAGGCCGTCTGCGACTTCACCCGGCCCCGCCTCCGCGACCAGAAGAAGGAGACCTTTCTCGTCCTCCTCCTCGACGCCCGCAACCGCCTGATGCGCGACGTCGAGGTCTCGGTCGGCAGCCTCACCGCCAGCCTGGCCCACCCGCGCGAGGTGTTCCACGAGGCGGTGCGCGACAGCGCCGCCGCCATCGTGTGCGTGCATAACCACCCGACCGGCGACCCGACGCCCAGCCCGCGCGACATCGAGATCACGGCCAAGCTCCACGCGGCCAGCCAGGTGCTCGGCATCACGCTCCTCGACCACGTCATCGTGGGCGAGAGCACGCACTACAGTTTCGCCGACGAGGGCCGCTTGCCGCGCGACCGGCGCCACGATGGGTAGGCAAATGGGGTTTGACTTGCGGCGCACAAATCTCCTACAATAGCAGAGGTAGGGGAGGTGCGCCAAGAGCCAAAAACCGATAGAAAAGGTCAACAATGCAACTGCAAGTGTCGCGCGCCCAGGTCGACTCCGACTGGAAACGCGAGGTCGAGCGGCGGCTGGGGCGCAAGCTGGCCGACTGCTATCAGTGCGGCAAGTGCACCGCCGGCTGCCCGGTGTCGTTCGAGATGTTCCACCCCATCCACGCGATGATGCGCCTGGCCCAGCTCGGGCGCAAGGACGAGGCCCTCCGCTCGCGCTCCCAGTGGGTGTGCGCAGCCTGCGAAGCGTGCTCGACGCGCTGCCCGAAGGACGCCGAGCCGGCCCGCCTGATGACCGTGCTGCGCGAGATGGCCCAGGAAGAGGGCCTCGTGAACGCCAACGAGGCCGACATCTACGACTTCCACCAGTCGTTCCTCGCCAGCATCCGCCGCTTCGGCCGCGTCTACGAGATGGGCTTCATCGCCGCTTACAAGCTCAAGAGCCCGCTCCGGCGCGGCCCGCAGGACCTGCTCACCTTCCCCAAGATGCTCAAGCGCGGCAAGCCCGGCCTCCTGCCGCACAAGATTCAGAACGTCGCCGCCATCCGGCGCATCTTCGACCGCTGCCAGCTTCAGAAAGCCCCCGAGAGGAAGTCGGACTGACATGGAACTCGGCTACTACCCCGGCTGCGCGCTGAAGGCCCACGCCACCGGCTACGAGTACGGCATGGCCATCGAGGCCACGCTCGGCGCCCTCGGCTTCGAGCTCAAGGAGGTGCCCGACTGGAACTGCTGCGGGGCCTCCGCCGGGCACATGACCAACTCCATCCTCACCCGCGCCCTCAACGTGCGCAACCTCGCGCTCGCCGAGGCCGCCGGGCTCAAGGAGATTCTCGCCCCCTGCCCCCTGTGCACCAAGGAGCTGAGCCTCGCGCAGCACGAGGTGAAGGAGCACACCGACCTCCTCGCCGCGGCCCAGGAGGCCGCCGAGATGGCCTACCGCTGCTCCGTGCGCCCGATCACCCTCGTCGAGTTGCTCCACCGCAACCTCGCCCAGTTCCGGGAGCGCCTGGCGGGCAAGCTGCCCGATCTCAAAGTCGCCTGCTACTACGGCTGCCTCCACACGCGCCCGCCCGACGTGATGACCTACGACGACACCGAGCAGCCGGTGGCCATGGACGAGGTGTGCCGCACGCTGGGCCTGGCGCCCGTGGAGTGGACGCACAAGACCGAGTGCTGCGGCGCAGGGTTCACGATGAGCCGCCCCACGGTCGTCGCGCGTCTCACCGGCCGCATCCTCAAGGCCGCGCGCCTGGCCGGGGCCGAGGCCTTCGTGGTCGCCTGCCCCATGTGCCAGGCTAACCTCGACATGCGCCAGACCGAGGCCGCGGCCGACGCGGGCCTCGGCGAAGACCTGCACATGCCCGTGCTGTACCTCGCCCAGGTGGTGGGCCTGGCCCTCGGCCTCGAGCCCAAGGCCCTCGGCCTGAGCACGCATTTTGTGGACACCACGGACCTCGTCGCCCGCCTGCGCGGCGAGCCGCCGGCGGCAGCCGAGGCCCCCCAAGGCGCCGTGGCCTAGTGGAACGAGACAAACACGGGACGCCTGAGACTCGCAAGACCCGTCGCACCGCGAAGCCGACCGTCCGACGAGTCTGACACGTCCCACGCGTCCCGGAAGAAGGGGACAGGAGAGACCGCACTTGTCGCGTATCGGCGTGTTCATCTGTCACTGCGGCGAGAACATCGGCAGCGTGGTCAACTGCGAGGCCGCCGCCGAGGCGCTCAAGACGCACCCCGGCGTGGTGTTCTCGACCGACTACAAGTACATGTGCTCGGACCCCGGCCAGAACCTGATCAAGAAGGCCATCGAGGACCACAAGCTCACCGGCGTGGTCGTGGCCGCCTGCTCGCCGCGGATGCACGAGCCCACCTTCCGTAACGCCGTGGCCGAGAAGGGCCTCAACCCCTTCCTGTGCGAGATGGCCAACATCCGCGAGCACTGCTCCTGGGTGCACCCCGACAAGGCCGAGGCCACCCAGAAGGCCATCGAGCTGATCCGCCTGATGGTCGAAAAAGTCAAGAACAACGAGAAGCTCAAACCCATCCACGTCCCCATCACCAAGCGCGCCCTCGTCATCGGCGCCGGCATCGCCGGCATCCAGGCGGCCCTCGACATCGCCAACATGGGCCACGAGGTCGTGCTCGTCGAGCGCGAGCCCAGCGTGGGCGGCCACATGCTCCAGCTCTCCGAGACCTTCCCCACCCTCGACTGCTCGCAGTGCATCCTCACCCCCCGCATGGTCGAGGTGGCCCGCCACAAGAAGATCAAGCTCTACACCTGGAGCGAAGTGGATGCGGTGGACGGCTACATCGGGAACTTCGAGATCACGATCCGCATGAAGCCGCGGAGCGTGGACCTCGCCAAGTGCACGGGCTGCGGCACCTGCTGGCAGAAGTGCCCCTCGCGCACCATCCCCAGCGAATTCAACGCCGGCATCACCGTGCCCGACCCCGAGAACCCCAAGAAGCGCCTCGGCTACCGCACCGCCATCTACACGCCCTGCCCCCAGGCCGTGCCCAACAAGCCGGTGATTGACCGCGCCAACTGCCTCTGGTTCCAGAAGGGCAAGTGCGGCGTCTGCGCCAAGGTGTGCCCCACCAAGGCCGTGGACTACGAACAGAAGGAAGAACTGGTCAAGGAAAAGGTCGGCGCCATCGTGGTGGCCACCGGCTATCAGGTGTGGAGCGTGGCCAAGGCCGCCGCCGACTACCCCTACATCGGCTACGGCGAATACGGCTACGGCACCCACCCCGACATCCTGGACGGCCTCCAGTTCGAGCGCCTGCTGAGCGCCAGCGGCCCCACCGGCGGCAAGGTGCGCCGCCCCTCCGACGGCAGGGAAGCCAAGTCCGTCGCCTTCCTCTCCTGCGTCGGCTCGCGCGACAACGAGAAGGGCTTCACCTACTGCTCGAAAATCTGCTGCATGTACCTGGCCAAGCACGCCATGCTCTACAAGCACAAGGTGCATGACGGCCAGGCCTACAACTTCTACATGGACATCCGGGCCGGCGGCAAGACGTATGACGAGTTCACCCGCCGCGCCGTCGAGGAAGACGACCTGTGCTACTTCCGCGGGCGCGTCTCGCGCATCTACCCGCGCGGCGACAAGCTCGTGGTGCAGGGCGCCGACACCCTGTCGAACGCCCAGGTGGAGGTGGAGGTGGACCTCGTGGTGCTGGGCACGGCCATGATCGCCCAGCCCGATGCCGAGGCCATGGCCCAGAAGCTCCACGTGGCGTTCGACAAGGACCGCTTCTTCTCCGAGGCGCACCCCAAGCTGCGCCCCGTAGAGGCGCAGACGGCCGGCGTGTTCTTCGCGGGCGCCTGCCAGGGGCCCAAGGACATTCCCGAGAGCGTGGCCCAGGCCTCCGCGGCCGCCAGCAAGGTGGGCGCCCTGCTGAACGCCAACGAACTCGAGCGCGAGCCCATCGTGGCCAGCGTGCACCGCACCGCGCCGCCCGTCTACTCCATCTGCTTCGGCTGCTTCTTCTGCGAGCGCATCTGCCCCTACGGGGCCATCGAACGCGAGGAGATTCGCGACCGCAAGGGCAACCTCCTCAAGACCGTCGCCCGGGTCAACGAGGGCCTCTGCGGCGGCTGCGGCCTGTGCGCCGCCGCCTGCCGCGCCCACGCCGTGACCCTCAAGGGCTTCAACGACGAGCAACTCTACGCTGTCGTGAATGCGTTGGGCGAGGAGTAGGAAACCATCTCGGAACCCTCGGGGGCGGCCCAGTGACGCCCCCGAGGACAACGCGCGAAAGGAAGCCGACCCAGCACTGCCATGCCTACCACCGAGAAGGAGTTCGAGCCGCGGATCGTGGCCTTCGTCTGCAACTGGTGCACCTACGCCGGCGCCGACCTGGCGGGCACGAGCCGCCTGAAGTACGCCTCGAACGTGCGCGTGATCCGCGTGCCGTGCAGCGGCCGCGTGGACCCCAACTTCGTCATCAAGGCGTTCGAGCGCGGGGCCGACGGAGTGCTGGTCAGCGGATGCCACCCGGGCGACTGCCACTATGCCGAGGGCAACTACTACGCGCGGCGGCGATGGACCATCTTCCGCGACCTGCTGCACTTCATGGGCGTGGAGGACGAGCGCCTCCAGTTCTCGTGGGTCTCGGCCGCCGAGGGCGCCAAGTGGGCCGAGCTGATCAACGACCTGACCGCCAAGCTGCGCAAGGTGGGCCCGTTCACCGGCTACCGCGAGCTGGCCGAAGCCTCGCGCGGGCCGTGCTGAGGAGCGATCCGGTTGTAGGGGCAACGCGTGCCGATTGACATCTTCGACACCGAGAGGCCGGCGCCGGACCGGGTGTTCCGCTACCCGCTCTACGAGCGCTTCCTGTGGGTGACGGTGGTTGCCGCCGGCATCGCGGTCGCCGTGTTCTTCGGCCAGGTGCGCGACTTCGTGAGAACCGAAGGCCCCCGCGCCTGGATCGTGATCGGCGTCGTGGCCTTCTTCCTCTTGCTCACCATCTGGATCTCGCTGCGCGCCTGGCTGTCGAAGGTCGTGATCTCGCCCGTATCGCTCAAGGCCACGGTCTTCGGCCAGGGCGTCCAGCGGATCAGTTGGGTGCACATCCAGAAGGTGATCTACCGATGGCGCCCCCTGGGCCACAAGCTCATCTTCATCGGCAGCGACGGCGCCCGTGTGAGCTTCCGCTCGTGCATCCAGGGCTACGAGCAACTGCTCGCCTTCATCCGCGAGAGCTCGCCGGAACACGTGCTCGACCAGCTCGACGCCATCTTCGGCGAACCCGAGGAGGAAGAGGAAGAAGAACCGGAGGCGAAGTCCCCGGAGCCCGAGGAGCCAGCCCCCACAAGAGAGGCAGCGGCCAAGCCCGAGCCGCCGGCCAAGCCAGAGCGCAAGGAACCGCCGCCCGCGCCTCCGCCTGCCCAGGACCAACCCGCCGAGGTCTCGCCTCAGGATGGCGACGAGCCAGGCGACGACGACGATGAAGAGGGCGAGGACGACGAGGGCGAAAGCGACACCGATGAGGGCGAGGGCGACGAGGACAGCGAGGACGACGAGGACGCCCCCGACGAAGAGGAGCCGAAATGGTGGCAGTTCTGGAAGTAGGCCGGCCGTCGCCGCCGCCCCAGACACCTCCCGTCGCCGACGCGAGGCCCAGGCCACGAAACTGAGTACGACCGAGCTATGACTCAAGCCATCGGAGCAAACCAGAGCAAGCCATGAGCACACCGTCCGAGACATTGCAGGCGCGCGCCCGCTCGCTGCTGGAAAGCGGCGAGGCCCACCTGGTGATTGGCCACGGCGCAGGCACCAACCCCCAGAAGACCACCCCCGTCTTCATCACGCGGGCGGAGGACGTCGGCCAGCTCGTCCTCAACCCCTTCTGCGTCAACAACCTGGCCAACTGGCTGACGCGCAAGGACCTTCGCGCCCGCTTCCAGCGCATCGCCGTCGTGGCCAAAGAACCCGACATCCGCGCCGTCGTCGTCCTCATCCAGGAGGAGCAGGTCAAAGCCGACGCCGTCCGCGTCATCGGCGTCCGCATAGACCGCCCCGGCGACCCCGCCTCCCCCTGCGAGGTCCTCCCCCAGACCACCCTCGAGGACCTCCAGAAGCACCTTCGCGAGAGCTTCCAGAGCCGCGACCTCACGCCCGACCAGCTCGCCGCCGTCGAGGCCCTCGAGGCCAAGCCCCCCGCCGAGCGCTGGGCCTTCTGGCGCCAGCAACTCGACAAGTGCATCCGCTGCCACGCCTGCCGTCAGGCCTGCCCCATGTGCTACTGCGACCAATGCATCGCCACCCTCAACCAACCCCAGTGGATTGACACCTCGTCCCACCCTCAGGGCAACATGGCCTGGAACATCGCCCGCGCCTTCCACCTCGCAGGCCGCTGCATCAACTGCGGCGAATGCGAGCGCTCGTGCCCCGTCAACATCCCCCTCATGCTCCTCAACCGCTTCCTCGCCCGCCAGGTCAAAGCCCACTTCGGCTACCTCGCAGGCTACAACACCGAGGAGTATCAGCCCTTCGCCACCTACAAGTGTGAGGACTCCGAAGACTTCATCCTATGAACAAGATACTCGACGCCACCCGTCTCCCGGCCCTCCTCGACGCCATTCGCGCCCGCGCCCGCCTCGTGGCACCCGCGCGCGAGGACGACCGCGTCCACTTCCGCGAAATCGCCGCCACCTCCGACATCGTCCCACGCACCGACTACATCAACCCTCGCAACTCCATCAAGGAGTTCCTCTTCCCCCGCTCCGAACCCATCCTCACCTACGCCCGCGCCGACGCGGGCGCCCAGGTCGCTGACCCCCAGACCCAGTACCCTCCCACCGTCCTCTTCGGCTGCCGCCCCTGCGACGCCCGCAGCCTCCTCGTCATGGACCCCCTCTACAACTGGGACTACTGCGACCCCTTCTGGAACCTCCGCCGCGCCGCCACCACCGTCATCGCCATCGCCTGCACCCGCGCCGACGAGGCCTGCTTCTGCACCGCCCTCGGCTCCGCCCCCAACGCCACCGACGGCGCCGATCTCCTCCTCACCCCGCTCGACGACAAGCGCCTCCTCGCCGAAATCCTCACCCCCAAGGGCGAAGCCATCGCCGCCCTCGCCCCCGACGCCTTCAGGGACGGCACCGCCGACAAGCAGGCCCCCTGCAAGCCCGCCTTCGACGCCCTGCCCCCTCGCCTCGACCTCGACCGCATCACCGCCTGGCTCAAGGCCAACTTCGAGAACCCCCGCTGGGCCCCCTACTCCTACAAGTGCTGGGGCTGCGGCTGCTGCACCTTCCTGTGCCCCACCTGCCACTGCTTCGACATCGTAGACGAGGGCACCTACCGCCGCGGCGCCCGCCGCAAGAACTGGGACGCCTGCCAGTTCGCCCTTTTCACCCTCCACGCCTCCGGCCACAACCCGCGCCCCGACCAGGCCGCCCGCTGGCGTCAGCGCATCGAGCACAAGTTCAACTACTACGTCCAGAAATTCAACCACCGCTCGTGCGTCGGCTGCGGCCGCTGCATCCGCCACTGTCCCGTCAACATGAACATCCTCGCCCAACTCACCGAAATCGCCACCCTGTAGCCGCCCGGACAACTGAACTGAGCCGGGGAGGAACCTTTCTAGCAGGAAGGTTCCTCCCCAGACCCATCCTCCAAAGACTCTCACACTGCTGGGCGCGGACGGGCGTTTCGGCCCGCGCATCGCGCCTCCCCAGCGTCGCGCACTCGGGGAGACTTTGCCTTTCATTTCCCCGCACGGGCGGCTACAATGGCACGGGGCCGGGGAACGCGTCCTGGCCATGCCAAGGAGAACCCATGAGGCCGCTGACAGTGCTGCTGGTTCTAGCCGTGGCGTCGGGGTGCACGGAGATCGCTCCGCCAAGCCGGCCGCCCGCGCCGCCCCAGCCCGCGGCGCGCGTGCTGCCCCCGAAGCAGAAGACGCGCGTGATGGCCTACGCGCCCTCCGAGGCGTGCAAGGATTGCCACATCCACGTCCACGAGCAACAGGCGCTCTCCATGCACGCCCAGTCGTACACGAACCCCGTGTTCCAGGCCCAGTACTTCCGCGAGGTGTTGCCGATGAAGCTGGAGGGCCCGCGGTTCGTCCAGGAGGCGCAGTCGTGCGCCGCGTGCCACATGCCCGTGGCGCACCAGATGAATCCGGGCCACGTGATCATCGGCAAGCACGTGGACCCGCAGATGTCGGGCGTCACGTGCGACCTGTGCCACCGCATCAGCGGTTTTCGCGGCGCCGCGCCCGAGAACGGCAACTTCATCGCCTCGCCGGGCGAGGAGAAGTACGGGCCGTTCCGCCACTCGAGCTCCTGGCACCACGTGTACCTGGAGTTCCAGACCACGAGCGAGTTCTGCGCCGTGTGCCACGAGTCCGTGAACACGCTCGGCGTGCGCGTGAAGCCCACTTACACCGAGTGGAAAGCCAGCCCCTACGCGGCCAGCGGCATCCAGTGCCAGGACTGCCATATGAACGCGAAGGGCTACCTGATCGACCACAAGGCGCAATACGAGTCAGGCAAGGCCGCCGAGATGACCCTGGGCACGGCCCCCGAACGGAGCAAGCTCTACTCGCACCGCTTCCCCGGCGCCCGCACGCAGACGCAGCTCGACAACGCCATCCCGCTTCGCCTCCGCACCGACAGGGCCGAGGCCGCCCCGGGCGACGAACTCGCCATCACGGTCGAGGTAGACAACGAGCGCACCGGCCATCGCATGCCGTCGGGCAGTATCGAGCTGCGCACCGTGTGGCTGGACCTGGAGGCCCGCGTGGGCGACCGACGCATCGGCATTCCCGCCCCCAGCGCCCCCGATGCCGCGGGCTACGACGTCGGCGGCGCTCTCCCCGCCGACCGCGAGGCACTCGGCCGGGATTTCCCCCAGGGCAAACGGGTGTACCGAGCGGTCTTCGTGGACGCCGCGGGGAACCAGACACAGTCCATGGTGGAGGCCGCCCGCAAGGTCTTCGACAACCGCCTCGACCCGGCGAAGGTGCGCACCGAGCGCTACACGTGGCGCGTGCCGCAGGACGCGCAGGGCAAGGTGACGCTCGTCGCCCGCCTCTACTACCTGGCCTATCCGCAGGCGTTCGCGGCGAAGCTGGAGCTGCCCCCCGCCCCCAACACGCGGATTTCGACGGGCGAACTCGAGATCGCGATCCGGCCGGCGCGCTGACGCCTCAGACCTCTGCGGTTCTGTCGGTTGACGGCGGCTTCGCAGCGCTCCTGCGGTTGATCGCGCGGCGGCCTTGGCCTATAATTGTTGCGTTTGGTCGTCTGCCAAGTCGCCGCTGTTTCGCACGGAGAAGCCAGTTGTCCACGAGTACCGCCGACACCGTTGAGGCCGCCTCCGCCGCCGCGTCGCCGAACATCTACAAGCCCATGCTGATGCGCATCGCGGCCATCCGCGACGAGGCGCCGCTGGTGCGGACATTCCGCCTCGAGTTCCAGGACCCCGCCGATGCCGAGCGCTTCAGCTTCCGCACGGGGCAGTTCGGCGAATACTCGCTCTTCGGGGCAGGCGAGAGCACGTTCTGCGTGGCCTCGCCCCACACGCGCAAAGGCTACATCGAGTGCACCTTCCGTGAGACAGGGCGCGTGACCCGCGCCCTGGCGCGCTGCGAGGTGGGCGACACCATCGGCTTCCGCGGGCCCTACGGCAACACGTTCCCCGTGGACGCCTGGCAGGGCAAGAAGCTGATCTTCATCGCGGGCGGCATCGCCTTGCCCCCCGTGCGCAGCGTCATCTGGACCTGTCTCGACCAGCGCGAGCGCTACGATGACGTGATGATCATCTACGGCGCCCGCACCGTGGCCGACCTCGTTTACAAGCACGAGCTGGCCGAATGGGAAGCCCGCACCGACGTGCAGCTCGTGCAGACGGTGGACCCGGGCGGTGAGACGCCCGACTGGAAGGGCCGCGTGGGCTTCGTGCCCACCATCGTCGAGCAGGTCAAACCGCCCACCGACAACGCGGTGGTGGTGCTCTGCGGCCCGCCCATCATGATCAAGTTCACCCTCGCCAGCCTCAAGCAGCTCGGCTTCGGTCTCGAACAGGTCTACACCACGCTCGAGAACCGCATGAAGTGCGGCCTCGGCAAGTGCGGCCGATGCAACGTCGGCCCCATCTACGTGTGCAAGGAAGGCCCCGTCTTCACCGCCGCCCAGCTCGCCGGCCTGCCGATGGATTACTGAGAAGAGCGGCGTCTCGTGTTAGGTGGTAGGTGGTAGGTGTTGGGGGGCCGCTCCACCACGACATGCCAAAGCGCCCAGCCGGTGGGCCGGGCGCCTTGGATGAGGGCCGTTCCTGTCCGTACCCGAACACTCAACACCAGACACCCGACACCGCCCTTCCCCGCTCAGCCGTTGAGGGTCCAGCCCTCGCGGTACTTGCGCTTGAGGAAGCCGTTGGCCTCGTCGTTGTCGGTGACGACGCCCTTTTCGGGGTCGTAGGCGATCTTCTTGCCGGCGCGGTAGGCCACGAGGCCGAGCAGCATCGTCTCGATCATCGTGCCGCTGTAGTCGAAGTCGCAGTGCGTCTTCTTGTGGGCGGGGTCCTTGCAGGCCTCGATCCACTCGCGCTGGAAGCCGTTGACGCGCGGCTGGAGCTGCTCCTTCGTGCGCGGCTTGTAGTAGGTCATGTCGTCGCCGTCGCCGAAGGGCACCAGGATGCGCGAGCCGAAGTCGCAGATGAGGAAGCCGTTCTTGCCCTTGAACATGGCGCCGTGGTCAATGCGGTTGAGGTCAATGTAGCCCCGGGGCGAGCGCGGCATCATGCCGCCCTGCCACCAGTGCACCTTGATGGCGGGCCGCCAGGAGTTGGCCGGCATGTCGAACTGGCTGTGGAGCTCGACGGGCGTGACCTCGGGGTGCGGCGGGATGGGCTCGGCGGGCTTGCCCTTCTCGTTGCCCGCCTGCTGCGAGCCGAAGGGGTACGATTCGGCCTGAGCCGTCGTCGGCAGCGTGGGGTCAACGGCGTTCCACACCAGGTCCATCGTGTGGCTGCCCATGTCGCCGATCTGCCCGCTGCCGAAGTCCCAGTACATGTTCCACGACAGGCAGTTGGCTCCCGGGCCGCCGCGGAAGTATTCGGGGTTGTAGGGGTGGAAGGGCGAGGGGCCGATCCAGAGGTCGTAGTGGAGGTGCTTGGGCGGCTCGCCCTCGGCGGGCGGATAGCCCTTGCGGCGAATCTGGCGATTGCCCCAGGCGTGGGCCTGGGAGAGCTCGCCGATCGCCCCGTCGCGGATCAGCTCGGCCACGCGGTTGAAGTTGTCAATCTCGTGGCGCTGCGTGCCCACCTGGGTGGCCACCTTGTCGCGGCGCTTGAGCCAGTTGGCGCGCACGACGCGGGCCTCCTCCACGCTGTTGGCGAGCGGCTTCTCGCAGTAGACGTGCATGTCGCGGTTCAGCGCCCAGTTCGACACAAAGGCGTGGGTGTGGTCGGTCGTCGAGCAGATGACGGCGTTGATGTCCTTCTGGTCGAGGCACTTCCGCCAATCCACATAGGTTTTCGCGTTGGGCCACTTTTTGGCGGCGCCTTCGAGATGCGTCTCATCCACGTCGCACAGGGCGACCACGTTCTCGCTGGAGACGGCGCCGAAGTGCGCCGCGGCGCGGCCCCACGTGCCGATGAAGGCGATGTTCAGCTTGTTGCTCGGGGCGTCGGCGCCGAGCGCGCCGCTGCGCAGCACGAGCAGCCCGGCCCCCGTCGTCGCGGCCAGCCCCAGGAACTGGCGGCGTTCGACCTTCGACGTCGCGGGCCTGTTCTTCCTCACTCTTGCCATTTCGGGCACCTCCTTTCAGGGGGATGTGCGTTGCACCACTCCAGTATACTACAATCCGCAGCGGTGTCTACCGGCGCTCGCCCGCGGGCTCACGAGCCCTCGCTGACGAGCCGCACCGAGTAGTTGCCCGGCCGCTCCTCGCGCAACTCAAGGAGGCCCTCTTTCTTCATGTCCTCGAGGAGCTTGGTGAACGAGCTGTAGCCGTGGTAGTTCTCGTTGAAGCCAGGGTAGACGCGCTTGATGGCCTGCTTGACCATCGAGCCCCACACCACGTCGTGGTCGAGGGCGAGGGAGCCCACGATCTCGATGACGCGGTCGAATGCCTCCTGCTTCTTGGGCTCGGCGCGGTGTTGGGCGCGCCGCGGCTGCTGGGCCTTGCGGGCGGCGCGGACCAGATCGTCATAGAGAATGAACTCGTCGCAGCTCTCCATCAGGAGGTCGCTCGTCGAGTTCTTCACGCCGCAGCCGATCACCCGCTTGTTGTTCTCCTTGAGCTTGCTCGCCAGCGGCGAGAAGTCGCTGTCGCCCGACAGCAGGGCGAACGTATCAATGTGGTTCTTCGAGTAACACAGGTCGATGGCATCGGTCACCATGCGGATGTCGGCGCTGTTCTTCCCGCTGGCCTTGCTGCCGGGGATGTCAACCATCTCGATGCCGTGGCGGTGGAGCTCGGGCACCGCGTCGCGGTAGTTCTTCCAGTCGCAGTAGGCGCGCTTGAACACAATGCGGCCCTTCTCGAGCAGGCGCCGGAGCACCAGCTCGATCTGGAACGGCCCCTTGTTCATGTCGCGCACACCGATGGCCAGGTTCTCGAAGTCCACGAACACCGCGATCAACGGTTCATCCGCCATAGCCTGCTCCTGCAAGTACCATCGAGGCCCGCGCGGCGGCTCGCGCTGCGGGGCACTGACAGCACGATACTCCTCCGAGCCGCCGTTGTCAATCTCCGATCCGTCCCGCCGGCGGGCACGGGTGCCGCCCGCTTGCCTCCGCGCCGCCCGATCCCTATAATCCCCGGCGGGGCTTCCCTCTGCAACGCCATCGGAGGACTGCCATGCGCTGCCTGCTCGTCGTCGCCTGCGGTCTCTCGCACGCGCTCGCACCGGGCGCGGAAGAACCCTTCGACTACTTCGTCAACTCCTGGAACGTGATCGGCCTGAAGGACTACCGCGACGGCACCCGCATCACGCCCGCCAACGAGCTGCTCCTGGCGAACAAGGCGAAGGTCACAATTCGCTTCGGCCGCGACCTCACGCCCCTGAGCCGCGAACAGACGAAGACGCTGCTAGACGGCTGGCTGCCCATCATCCTGCTGACCGCCCGCGACGGCGATGTGCGCTACGACTTCACCCTCTGGGCCACGCCCCTCCCCTCCGTCAAAGACTGGCAGAAGGCATACGACTGGCCGACCGAGGGGGAGAATTTCCTCAACTGGATTCAGGTCAAGGCCACCAACACAGGCCCGGCCCAGGCCGAGGCGAAACTGAAGATTGATGAACGGGCGCCCCACTCCTTCACCTGGCCCCTGGCCCCAGGCCAGACCGCCGAAGCTGTCCTCCGCATCCCATTCGCCCCTGTGCCCGACTCTCCGGCCTTCGACAAGGAGGTCGCCAAGCTGTGGCTCGACCGCACGGTGGAATGGTGGCGCGGCCTCATCCTCAAGGCCGCCCGCATCACCGTGCCGTGCAGAAAGGCCACCGAGGCGCTGCTCGCCGCCCACGTGTGCCAGCTCATCGCCAACGACCACGGCGAACTCCACGGCGGCGAGGGCTTCTACGACGAGTTCTACATCCGCGACGGCGCCTACCAGCTCATGGAGCTTGAAGAGGCCGGCCTAGCCGACGCCGCCGCCAAAGCCGTCGCCGTCTACCTCAAGAAGCAGCGCCCCGACGGCCGCTTCGAATCCCAGGCCAACCAGTTCGATGCCAACGGCCAGGCGCTCTGGGCCATCTGGCAGTACCACAAGATCACGGGCGACCGCGAGTGGCTTGAAAAAGCGTATCCCCAGATGCGCAAGGCCGTGGACTGGATGATGAAGGCCCGTCGCCAGGCGTCGCCCGATTCGCCGTTCGCCGGCCTGCTCCCCGCCGCGCCCGCCGATGGCGAGAACCTGTGGGACGGCAAGCACCACATCCCAGGCTACGACTTCTGGAATCTTCGCGGACTGCTGTGCACCGCCGATGACGCCCGCATCCTCGGCAAGGCCGCCGAGGCTGATGAGCTCCTTGCAGAGGCCAAGCTTTACCGCGAGGCGATTGACGCCGCGCACACGCGCGCCGGCCTCCCCCACTTTCCGCCCAGTTGGGAGAAGGCCGGCACCCACTGGGGCAACACCGAGACCCTCTGGCCGACCGAGGTTTTCGACCGCGACGACCCGCGCGTCGTCGCCCTGATGAAGCACGTGCGTGAGGACTTCGGCGGCGGCTTCGTCGAGGGCACGATCCGCTGGTCGCCTGGCGGGGCGCCCGTCATCCATCCCTACATGTCCGCCTACACCACCATGGCCTCGCTCGTCCGCGGCGAACACGAGAAGGTCGTCGAGGAGCTCTACTGGCAACTGCTACACTCGACCGCCACCCACGCCTTCCCGGAGGGCATCTTCTACAAACGCCGCTACGCCTGGAGCGAGACGATTCCGCACGTGACGGGCGCGGCCAACTACGCCCTGATGCTCCGCCACATGCTCCTTCACGAGCGGGGCGACGAACTGCACCTGCTGCTCGCTGTGCCCGACTGGTGGCTGGGCGATGGGCAGGAGATTCGCGTCGAGCGCGCCCCCACCCACTTCGGCCCCATCGGCTTCACCATCGCGGGCAAGGCGGCTGGCGTGGAGCTGTCACTCGACCCACCCAAACGCAACCCACCGAAGCGGGTCACCCTGCACCTCCCCAAGTCGCGGCCACTGCTCAACAAGATAGAGGCCGTTGAGCTCGTTGCCCGCGCCGACCAGTCGAAGCACTGGGACTTCCCGACCGTCGTAAAGCTCTACCAGGAGATGAAGCCGCAGGCCAAGCCAGTCCCCGGCCTCGTCAAGCTTCCGCTCCCAATCGAGTTGAAGGCCGATCAGTGCCACATGCTCGACCTGTCGAAGCTCGCCAACACCGACCCCTTCACCGCCCCGTTCGGCGTGCCGAGGCCGGGCAAGTTCCTCTTCACCGGTCTGCGCGCTGGCGCTCAGGTTGCCGGCGGTGTGCCCTTCAACATCATTGACCCCGCGAAGAACGGCGGCAAGGGCCTCGTCGTCCTCCACAGCCCGCAGGCGCCTAAGGACATCAAGTGGCCGACTGAGGTGGAGATTCCAGTGAAGGCCCAGGGCAAGCGGCTGTTCTTCCTCGGCAACGTCACCGGCTGGTTGCCCGACGACGAGGGCGCGGGCGAGTGGGGCGCCGTGGCCGAATACGTCATCCAGTACGCCGACGGCCAGACGCAAGCCGTGCCCCTGATCAGCGGCCGCACCTGCGACGACTGGGTGCTCGCCCCCGTGGCGACCGACGCGCACTGCGGCCTCCGGGGCGACCCGTGGCACCTCAACGTCCTGGGCGTCGCCCTCCGCCCCGTTGTCGTCGAGAAGATCATCTTCCGTGACCTCGGCACCCCCGCCGCACCGTTGCTGGCCGCGGTCACACTGGAGAATTGAGACGCCCTTCCCGCCTCTGGGGGCACGGACCCTGGCTAGCACGTTGCCGCACACCGGGCTCTGTGTGGCACAGCCGCCCTCGGCTGTGATCGTCAGCGGGACGTGCCCTCGACTTCGCTTGGCTAAACCCCGTCCCGCAGTTCGCGGCACGGGGACGCGCTGCCCACAACGTCCTCAACAGTCGGGGGCTCCTGTACCACACAGTCACCGGCTTTCCAGGTTCGCACTTGCCGCCCAGGTTGACAGGGCTCTAGGGAAGCGGTATGAGTAAGAGAGGTGATACTCGCCCTGCTTTAGAGGAGAAGGCCGATGAGGATTACGGCAAAGGGGCAAGTCACCATTCCCATCCACATCCGCGAGAGAACGGGGCTTCTCCCGGATACCGAAGTCGAGTTCGTCCTGTCGGGCCAACGGGTGTACCTGCGAAAGGCTGCCTCGCGGCGCCGCGGGCGTCGGGTGGTCGAGACCCTGCGCAGCCGTGGCACGGTGCGGATGACGACCGACGAGATCATGACCCTCACGCGAGGTGAGGAATGAGCCGCATCCTGGTGGATTCGAACGTGCTGCTCGACGTGGTGAGCGGGGATGCGCAATGGTTCGCCCGGTCGAGTGGCACGTTGGAGCGCCAGGCAGAGGAGTCCACCTTGGCCATCAATCCCATCATCTATGCAGAGGCGTCTATTCGCTTCGAGCGCATTGACGATGTGGATACGGCACCGCCCCCGGCCCTCTTTGAACGGCTGCCGCTCCCCTGGAAGGCGGCCTTTCTTGCAGGTAAGTGTTTCCGCCAGTATACACGGCATGGCGGTGTGGCGCCGCTCGCCTCTGCCCGACTTCTTCATCGGAGCCCGCGCAGCCGTGGCCGGAATGCCCCCTATCACCCGAGACGCAGACGCTACTGCACCTACTTCCCCACCGTGCGCCTGATCGCGCCCGGTTGAAGAATGATCCAAAGTCCCCATTGGCAGAATCCAGAAAGGATGTCTTAGCGTGATCTCCTCCGGAAGGCGACAAGGACTCTTCACGGCGTTGCTCGGGCTGGGGAGTCTCGCCCTGGCCGCGGCCGAGGCTCCGCCGCAGCATTCGCTAGCCATGTGCAGCAACGGCCAGTTCCTCACAAACCCCGACTACCCGGCGAAGATGGTTGACGCGGGCGCGCGCATGTGCCGCCTCGACTTCACCTTCCCTTCGATCCGCCGCCGCCCGGGCAACGACCCTGACTTGTGGGACTGGTCGGCCCTGGAGCGTCTGCGAGCCCTCCGCGCGAAGCATCCCGAAATGGAGTACCTGATGCTCCTCGGCTACGGCATCCCCTGGGCCGAGGACGAGGCGACGCGAGGCCCCAACCCCCCGCCCAAAGACGCCGCCTCGCCTATCAACGGCCCGCAGGCGGGCATTGATGTCCGCCCCGTCAACGACCCCCGCAATCTCTACGGCCACTACGTCTACGAGACAGTCCGTCGCTACAAGGACGTCGCCCGCCACTGGGAAAGCTGGAACGAGCCCGACCTGCCCGGCCACCACTTCTGGAAGCTGGGCGGAAAGGAGTTCTTCAAGTACCAGCGCGTCTGCTACCTGGCTGCAAAGAAGGCCGACCCCGACTGCAAGGTGCTCTTCGCGGGCCTCTGCTACGGCACCGCCGAGGGGTACCTGGCCGCCCACCGGCTCAAAGCCCCGACCCCCTGGCCACCCAAGGAGTGTTTCCTCGAGGAATACCTCAAGGAGTGCGTCAAGGACCCCGAGGCGAAACGGCACGGCTACTACTTCGACATCATGAGCCAGCACACCTACAGCCGCGCCAGCGATGCCTACGACTACGTGGCGATTGACAGGAAGCTGATGCAGGACTACCTGGGCGAGGTGAAGCCAATCTGGATCACCGAGTGCGGCGCCACCGACACGCGAGATGTGAAGCCCGGAGACGCATTCGCGCTCTCCTCCGCCGAGTACGGCGACTATCTTCTCCAGTCATTCGCCTGGGCCAAGATGGCCGGCGTCGAGAGGCTCTTCCACTTCCAGCTCGACAACTCGAACGGCCACGGCCTCTACAAGGGCATGCTCGGCGACCCGAAGCCCGCCCTCACCACCTACCGCGACGTCCTGGCGAAGGAACTGGCCACTGCGACATTCGTCCGCCAGCATCACGGCACCCAGGGTGTGGACTTCCTGGCCGGCAACTCCGCGTTCCAGCCGACCTGGAAGGCCGGCTACAACCTCTTCGAGTTCCGAAGCACGGAGGGAAAGCGCGTTCTCGTGGCCTTCGCGGACACCGACAAGAGCGTCACTATGAAGGTCCCCGCCACCAAGGCCAAGGCCACCCAGATCACGCGCGACAACCAGCGAACCGAGGTCGCCGCAACGGGCGGCTTCTACCAGATCACACTGGCCGGCGCGACCAGTGTCGGCGGCTGGCCCTCGGTCAAGGACAGCCCGCAGGGCAAGGCCCTCGGTGCGCCGGAGCACCTCGTGGGCGGCGCCACCCTCTTGCTGGTGGAGGAGTAAGCGCGGCGTCAGCGGCACCGCCCTCAGCCATCGGCATCGCCCTGATGCCCCGCCCCGCCGGTCCTCGCGCCCATGTGCCCTCGAATCGCCGCCGTCTCCGCCAAGGCGGAGAGAAAGAGCGCGGGAATCACCACCATCCAGTAGGCGTGAAGGCGCTCCGCGGCCAGAGCGTTCAGGTTCGCAAGCGTGTACGCCCCCGCGGCGCTCAGCTTGCGCGCCATTCCGATGCCCATCCCCACCGAAACCCAGAAGCTCGGGAGTTCCAGCGCCAGCACCATCAGCCCGCACAAACCCGCCCAGCGCGGCACCTCGCGGCCCTCCGTCGCCGCCACAAGGGCGCCCAGTGACCCCTGCCCG